>CAYNWR010000265.1:0-4620 GCA_964400915.1 uncultured Burkholderiaceae bacterium | reverse complement strand
CGACGGGCTTGAGGTCGAAATGCGGCGGGATGACCGGCAGGTGCGCAAAGCTCCATTTGCCGCGCTTGACGTCGTAGGCCTCAGGGGCCTGGATCTCCACCAGGTGGCCGACGGCGCTGGTGACGACATAACGCTCGTTCTCGAAATGATCGTCGTGCTTTTCAAATTTGCCCGCAACGGGCGTGAGGGCGCGCACGATGTCTTGTGCAACCGAGGGCTTTTCGGCAATGACCAGTGTCTTGCTCATAGGTGTTTTTCGAGGATCTCCAGATCTTGTGCGAACAATTCGCCGCTTTCGGCGAAAACAATGCGGCCACCGCGCCCCCGGCCCAGCGTGACCGGCAGGCCTTTGGGTTTGACCAGAGGCGCAGGCGCTGCGCTTTGCAGGGTGCTTGCGAAACTGTAGCCGCGCGCCTGCAGGTGCCGGATGGCGATGTCGGCGCTGCGGTCCAGTGAAATGCCCAGGACATACAGGCCGCGCGGGCGCCATTGTCGCCACAAGGCGTCGATGTGCGGGCTGGTCTGTGCACAAAAAGGGCACCAACTGGCCCACCAGTACAGCAGCACCAGCCGGTCCTTCATCTCGTCGGCGCGAAAGCGGCCGCCGTCCAGCAGAGGGGCGTCGGCCAGCTCGAAGGGGTCACCCAGGGCTGGCAGGGGACGTGCGCGCTCGTCGCCGGCCACGCTCGAACCGGAGCGCGCCTGTGCCTGCGGGGCACTCGGCCACAGGCCAGCGGCCGCGATGGACGCGCCAGCAGCGAGCCAATTTCGGCGGGTTGTAAGGGGGTGGTCTCTGGTCATCAATAGAATCCGGCCTCGCGCGCGCACGCGCGCGCACCTGCTTATTCAACTTACCAGAGTTTTTTCCATGCCCGTCAAGACCCCCACCAAGCCCGCCGCCGGTACTGCGGACAAGCGCCGCATCCAGGTACGCCGTTCGGGGGTGCACGGAAAAGGGGTGTTTGCCCTCCTCGACATCGCCAAGGGCGAGACCATCATCGAATACAAAGGCGAAGTGATCACCTGGACCGAAGCCCAGCGTCGCCACCCCCACGACCCGAAGGACCCCAATCACACCTTCTACTTTCACGTGGACGAAAAGCGCGTGATCGATGCCAAGTACGGTGGCAACGCTGCGCGCTGGATCAACCACTCGTGTGCGCCCAACTGCGAGGCCGACGAGAACGAGGGACGCATCTTCATCAAGACGCTGCGCAAGATTCGCGCGGGCGAAGAACTCAACTACGACTACGGCCTCATCATCGACGAGCGCTACACGCCCAAGCTCAAGGCCGAATACCCCTGTTGGTGCGGCGCGAAGGCCTGCCGCAAGACCCTGCTGGCGCCCAAGCGCGGCTTCAGGCCTTGACGCCAAAACGCACCGTGCCCCGCGATCCGACCGATGCGCACGGCAGGGCGCTTTGGGGTGGTGCGGGCAACCAGGTGGTGCGATCAGAGGCCGCAGCCCCTGCCGAAGTGGGCGCTTTCGGGGTGCCGGGCCTGCAATTCGAGTGTGTGGATTCCATCGATTCGACCAACAGCGAGTTGATGCGCCGCGCCCGCGCAGGTCGGCACGAAGCCGTGTTGCTGCAGGCCTTGCAGCAGACCGCCGGGCGCGGGCGGCAGGGTCGGTCCTGGGCCACCTCCCCCGCGGGCCTTTACCTGTCGCTGGGCCTGCCTCTGGCACCCAGGGACTGGCGCGGCCTTTCGCTGACCGTTGGCGTGGCGCTGGTGCAGGCCCTGGCGCCGTGGTGCCGCCGGCCGGATCGTGTGGGCCTGAAGTGGCCCAACGACGTCTGGGTGCTGGTGGACGATGGCAGCTTGCCAATGCCCGCACCCACCGGGCCAGCAGCCGCTGGCCAGGGTTTGGCCGCGGCCTGCGTGCGCAAGCTCTGCGGCATCCTTGTGGAGACCGCTGTGTTGGCAGGCACTGCGGCGCAACCGGACGAAGCGGCGAATCCAGGTTTCGCGGCGGATATGCGCTACGTGGTGGTCGGGATCGGTGTGAACATCGAAACCCCGGCACCCCAGGCGCTGGATGGGCGCGGGGTGGCGCCCATCGGACTGCGAGACTGTGTGCCCGAAGCGCATGGGCCTGAGGCGCTTGCCCCCGAGGCGCTGCGCGAGCGCGTGCTGCGCGCGCTGGTGCCCGGCCTGTGGAACGACATCAAGGCCTTTGAACGCCTGGGGTTTGGGCACAGCAGAGCCCGGTACGGCGCGATGGACCTGTTGCACGGGCACATCGTGAACTGCACCGACGCCCAGGGGCGCCAGCTCGCCGGGCGTGCCGTGGGGGTCGACGAAGCCGGGCAACTGCTCGTGCATACTCTGAATTCCTCAGACGCCGCGGTGGTGACCATCCACAGCGGGGATGTCAGTGTGCGCTTGAGTCCGTGATGCTCCGTGCAGCCCTTGCTCTGCTGTTGATCGCCAATGCGCTGTACTTCGCCTATGGCCAGGGATGGCTCGCGCCTGTGGGTCTGGTGCCGTCGGTGACGACCGAGCCCGAGCGGATGGCGCAGCAGATCCGCCCCGAGGCGATCCAGTTGCAGGATCCGGACAAGCGCGGACGCAAGGATCAGCGGCCTGCCAGCCCTTCTGCGGCAGCGGCGGCTTGTCTTCGCTCGGCCCTGATCGAATCCGAACGCATGGTCAAGGTGCGCGAGCAGCTGGCGGCCCGCCTGGGCGAGGGCAGCTACACCGTGGAGGAGGCCAGCACACCGGCGCGGTGGATCGTCTATATGGGCAAATACGCCGACACCGAGGCGCTGAACCGCAAGAAGGCAGAACTGCGCAACCGGGGCGTGAGCTTTGAGCCGACCAACAACGGCAGCTTGGAGCCTGGCCTGACGCTGGCGGTGTCAAGCACCCGCGAAGAGGCCAATCGGCGCCTGGAGGCGCTTTCGCAGCGCGGCGTGCGCACTGCCAGGGTGCTGGAAGAGCGCGC
Organism: uncultured Burkholderiaceae bacterium; assembly: GCA_964400915.1. GTDB lineage: Bacteria > Pseudomonadota > Gammaproteobacteria > Burkholderiales > Burkholderiaceae_C > CAYNWR01. The sequence continues at coordinate 1,673 of CAYNWR010000265.1, read as the reverse complement.
TGCCGTGCGGGGTTTTGTCGTGCGCCTGCCCGCCGTCGATGATGCCCAACGTGCAAAGCTGGCGGATTTGCAGGACATCGGACTGGCGCCCTGCGCACCGTGAGCGCAGTGAGTGCCGTGAGCGCGGCATGGGCCGTGCGTGAGAGAAGGGGCTCAGCTCATTCCCTGGGAAAACTCAAGGTCACGCGCAGTCCCGGAGGCGATTGATCGGGGTGTGTGTCGCCCAGGATGACGCGGGCGTGATGCTGGCGGGCGATCTCCACCACGATCGACAGTCCCAAGCCCGAGCCGTCGACATTGGTGCCCAGCGATCGATAAAAGGGTTCGATCACCAGCTTGCGTTCGCCGGCCGGCACCCCGGGCCCGTTGTCCTCCACCTCCAGGCGCACCGATTGATCGACCTGCGCCACGAGGACCCGCGCCGTGACGATGCACAAGGGTCCGCCGCTGCTGGGCGCATAGCGCAAGGCGTTGTCGATCAAGTTGCGGACCAGTTCGCGCAGCAGGGTCGGGTTGCCTTCAATCGTGGCGCTGTCGTCGCCCTGCTCGACACCTTCATAGCCCAGGTCGATGCGTTTGTCCAAGGCCATCGGCAGGCTGTCCTGCACGACTTCTCGGGTAAGGGCTGCCAGATCGCAGGGCATGCGCACCATCTGCGTTCCGCCACTTTCGGCGCGCGCCAGCGCCAGCAACTGGTTGACGGTGTGGGTGGCGCGGACGGTGGACAGCCCGATCTGCTGCAGCGAGCGCCGCAAGGTCTCCGGGTCGTTGCTGTCGCGCAGCGCCAGGTCGGCCTGCATGCGCAGGCCCGCCAATGGCGTCTTGAGCTGGTGCGCCGCATCGGCCAGAAAGCGCTTCTGCGCGTCGATGCTGCCCTTGAGGCGCGCCAGCAGCCCGTTGACGGCCTGCACCAGTGGTGCAACCTCCTGCGGCGCCATGCTGTCGTCCAGCGGGCTCATGTCGTCGGGGCTGCGCTCGGCGATGCGCTGTTCCAGTGCGGTCAGCGGCCGGATGCTGCGGGCGATGGCCAGCCAGACCAGCAGCACCGCCAGCGGCAGCAGCAGAAACTGCGGCAGCATCACGCCCTTGATGATCTCGGTGGCCAGCAGAGCGCGTTTTTCGCGCGTTTCGGCCACCTGCACCAACACCGGTGCGGCGCCCGCGATGGGCACCGTGACCCAGGTGTAGGCCACCCGCAGTTGCAGGCCGCGCAGCTCGTCGTCGCGCAGGCGAACCTCGGCCGATGGTGGCGGCTCGTCGTCGGGGGGCAGGGGCAGGTCGCGTTCGCCGGTGAGGTATTCGCCACGCGCCCCAAGCACCTGGTAGTAGATGATGTCTGCCTCGTCGGCGCTCAGGATCTCGCTGGCCGCGCGCGGCAGCGTCAGAACCACCCGCTTGTTCTCCACGCCCACCAATTGCGCCAGCGCCTGGGCGTTGCGGGTCAGGGCGCGGTCGTAGGGCTCGTTGGCCAGGTCCTGGGCCACGAGCCAGGTCAACGCCATGGATAGCGGCCACAGCAGGAGCAGTGGCGTGAGCATCCAGTCGAGGATTTCGCCAAACAGTGAGCGCTGCTCGCGCTGAAACAACTGCCGAAAGAGCAACACGATCTGCCCCGGCGTCAGTCGGCGATCAAGGGGAGATCTTTTCGAGGTAGTAGCCCAGCCCCCGCACCG
>CAYNWR010000264.1:0-4652 GCA_964400915.1 uncultured Burkholderiaceae bacterium | reverse complement strand
GGCCACGCCCAACGTGATCGCGGTGCACCCGAGCTTTCCGGCCAAGGATTACAAGACCTTCATCGCCGAAGTGAAGAAGGCGCCCGGCAAGTATTCGTACGCTTCATCGGGTACCGGGGGCATCGGCCACTTGCAGATGGAACTGGTCAAGAGCCTGACCGGTACCTTCATCACCCACATTCCCTATCGCGGGGCCGGACCTGCGCTCAACGATGTGGTGGCGGGCCAGGTGCCCATCATCTGGGACAACCTGCCGTCGGCCCTGCCCTTCATCAAGGACGGGCGGCTCGTGCCGGTGGTGGTCATGGCGCCGCAGCGTCTGCCGCAGTTGCCCAACATCCCCACGTTCAAGGAAGTGGGACACGAGGCGGCCAATCGCATGGCCTATTACGGGATCTACGGCCCCAAAGGCTTGCCCAAGGACATCGTCGACAAGGTCAATGCGAGTGTGCGCAAGGCGCTCGAGGATGCCGGCGTGCGCAAGCGCATCGAGGACACGGGCTCGCTGATCATCGCCAACACGCCCGAGCAGTTTGCACAGCAGATCCAGGCCGAGTTCGACGTGTACAAGAAGGTGGTGCAAAGCGCCAAGTTGACGCTGGACTGAAGACTGACAAGCTGGTGTCAGGTGCTGCCGGGGCGCCGTCTGGCGGGCGCCATGGAATCGATGACTTCATCGACGCCTTGTGGCTCGAAGAAGGCCTGGCGCGCAACACACTGGCCGCCTATCGCCGCGATCTCCAGGGTTTTGCCAACTGGTTGCAGGCCCAATCGCTGGAACTGAACGACGCGGGCGAGGCGCAACTGCTGGCCTACTTTGCTGCCCGCCACGCCCAGACGCGCGCCACCACGGCCAACCGCCGGCTGACGGTGTTCAAGCGCTACTTTCGCTGGGCCCTGCGCGAGGGCCAGGTGCGCGCCGATCCCACGCTCAAGATGCTCGCGGCGCGCCAGGCGCAACGCAGCCCCAAGACCCTGACCGAGGCCCAGGTGGAATCCCTGCTGGCTGCCCCCGACTTGGGCAAGCCCCTGGGTCTGCGTGATCGCGCGATGCTGGAGCTGATCTACGCCAGCGGCCTGCGCGTGAGCGAGCTGGTGGCGCTCAAGTTGATGCACCTGTCTTTTGCCGACGGCGTGGTGCGGGTGCTGGGCAAGGGCAACAAGGAGCGCCTGGTGCCCTTTGGCGAGGTGGCGCGCGACTGGCTGGTGCGCTACATGAACGAGGCGCGCCCCAGCATCCTTGGCGCCCGCAGCAGCGACGACGTGTTTGTCACCGCGCGCGGCAAGGGCATGAGCCGTGTGATGTTCTGGAACATCGTCAAGGTCTGCGAGCGCCGGGCCGACGTGCAGGCGCCGCTGTCACCCCACACGCTGCGGCATGCGTTTGCCACCCACCTGCTCAACCACGGTGCCGACCTGCGCGCGGTGCAGATGCTGCTGGGCCACGCCGACATCTCGACCACCACGATCTACACCCACGTGGCCCGCGAGCGCCTGCGCCAGTTGCATGCGGCGCACCATCCGCGAGGGTAGGGGGGGTCAGATGCCCAGGTTCTCGGCCCAGGCCAGAGCCTGCAGGTGCGACCAGTTGACCTGGTGGTTGGTCAGGCCCAATTCGATCGTGTACTTGGCAAACGCCGCGTCGTCGGCCATCTCGCAGGCCTCGGTGAGCGCAAGGAAGGGCGCGAACACGCCCCGGCGGTTGAGCAGGGCCTCGGTCACCGAGTCGGGCAGCGACAGCGACTCCAGCGCCTTGTCCATCGACACGTTCAGCATGGTGTCCAGCAGCGAAAACACACCGACGATGAAGGCGTTGTCGGCCTCGTCCGGCGGCAGGGCTTCGGCCACCAGCAGCTCCATGAGCCGCCCCCGCACCACCGCCGTCTGGCCCACCGCAGCCGGTGTGCCGCCCGCGTTGGACGTGGTCATCAGCAGCGCGGCCCAGCGAAAGAGCTTCTTGAGCCCCAGCATCATCACCGCGTGCCGGAACGACGTGACCTGGCCCGACAGGCCAAAGCTGGCCGAGTTGATGAACTTGAGCAGGTTGAACGAGAGGGTTGGGTCCTTCTTGAGCACGTCCTCGATCTCGGCCGTGCTGGCCTGCTGGCGCACCAGGTTGATCAGCTGCAGGATGATGGCCTGCGAGGGGCGCACGGCCGTGCTCTTGACCAGCGAAGGCTTGGCGAACCAGTAGCCCTGGTAGTACTTGACGCCAAACCCCTGCATGCGCTTGAACTGCTCTTCGGTTTCCACCTTCTCGGCGATCACCGTGGCGCTGGGGATGTTGGCGCGGATGAACTTGATCAGGGGCTCGATCACCTCGGGCTTGATGGCCATCAGGTCGAGCTTGATGTAGGTGGCCATGGCCAGCCACGAGCCGTAGGCCTTCTTGAGCGAGCCGTGGTCGAGCGCAAAGCGAAAGCCGCGCTTGCGCAGATCGGCCAGGATCTGGCCGCGCGCCTCGATGTCCTCGGCGGTGGCCTCGGGCCCCAGGGCCGGCACCTCCAGCACCACCTTCTCGGGGCTGACCAGCTCCAGATGACCCCCGGCCAGGCTGTCGTGGGTGCAATTGACAAAAAACACCGTCTTGGTGCCCGCCATGGCCTCGGAATCGGCGTAGGAGATCGCGTTGAACAGCAGCGCGGCGTCTGATGCCGCCGTGTGCGTGCCCGCGCTGTTGGTGGACCGATCGAACAGCTCGTAGCCGAAGACCGAGCGCTTCTCGTCCAGGATCGCCTGGCGGGCGATCGACAAGGTGAGTTCGGGCGGCGCGGCTGGGGTTTCGCTCAGTTCGCCGGGGCTGGTCGGATCACTCATGGCGGCATTCGTTAGATTGGACTTTCGATTATTGCGCTTCCTGGGCCAGCGAATCCGCCCAGGCCAGCGCCTGCAGGTGTGCCAGGTTGATCTGGTGGTTGGAGAGCTTCAGTTGAACCGCCAGATCGGCAAAGGCCTGGTCGTCGTTGGTTTCACAGGCTTTGGCGAGCGCCAGAAATGGCGCAAAGGGGCCGCTGTTGTCCAGCACGGCCTGGGTCACGGTATCGGGCAGCGCCAGCAAGGCCAGGGCCTGATGCAGGGGCACGCCCAGCATCGCATCCAGCAGCGAGAACACACCCGTCACAAAAGCATCATCGCCTTGCTCGGGCCCCAGCGCCTCGATGGCCAGCAGTTCGATGAGACGCCCGCGCACCACCGCGTCGGCCGCCACGGAACGCGGCGCCGAGCTGGTCTGATGCGCCGTGAGCAACAGCGCGGCCCAACGGAACAGCTTCTTGAGGCCCAACAGCATGATGGCTTCGCGAAACGACGAGATCCTGCGCGTCAAGCCAAAACCCGCCGAGTTGATCAGGCGCATGAGGTTGAAGGCCAGGATGGCGTCCTTCTTCAGCACCTCCTCGATCTCGGCGGTGGAGGCCTGCTTGCGCACCAGGTTGATGATCTGCAGGGTGTTGGCCTGATTGGGGGTGACCACCTTGGTGGCCACCATCTTCGGACGTGACAGCCAGAAGCCCTGGTACCCATCAAATCCCAGGGCCTGGCAGCGCTGGTGCTGGTCCTCGGTCTCGACCTTCTCCACCAGCAGCCGCGCCTTGCTTTCCTTGCGCGCCAGTTGCACCAGGGCCGGCAGCGCTTCGAGCTTGATCTTGGCCAGATCGAACTTGATGAAATCCGCCAGACCTTGCCAGGACGCAAAGGCCGGTGCCAGCACCGCATGCCCGAACGCCAGGCGAAACCCGCGCTTGCGCACGTCCACCAGCACACCCGTGAGCGCCGCGATGTCGCCCACGGCGCTGGCCTCGGGCAGCGGGATCTCCAGCACCAGTTTTTCGGGCTGCACCAGTTCCAGGTGGCCGCCCCCCAGGCTGCTGTGGGTGCAGTTGACGAACAGCGGTGTGCTGCCCATGGGGTCGCCGGGGCCAGCGTGCTCCAGCACACTGAACACCATGGCCACGTCGCTGGCGGCGGTGTGGTCGCGCGGGCCCCGTGTGCGGTCGAACAGCTCATACGCAATGACCGCACCCTCGCGGTCGACGATGGACTGGCGCGCGATCAGCGCCTGATGCTCCACGCCACCTTCAAGCCCCGCCGCCAGGGTGGTCTTGAATTGCGTGGTCTTGAACGAAGGGCTGTCAGTGACGGTCATGGGTCGGGTGTGGGCTTTTGAGGCTGGCGCGCAGCGCTGGATGACCGATTCTAGGCAGCGCGGGCGTTTGTATCCCTGAATGGCTACGATGCGTCACAAGTTCCCTTTCAAACCACAGGAGTGCTTTCGTGCCCGCCAACCCCACCCGACAAGAGATGTTCGACGCCGCCATTGCCGTTCGCAAGCAGGTGCTGGGCGACGCGTATGTCGATCGCGCGTTTGCCGTCGACGACGAATTCAACGCCGACATGCAGCAATACCTGACGGTGCACGCCTGGGGCGCCAGTTGGGCGCGCCGCACGCCCGAGGGCGAACCGGCGCTGCCCTTCAAGACCCGCTCGATGCTGAACCTGACGATGATCTCGGCGCTGAACCGCCCGCATGAGCTGGAGATCCACGTGCGCGGCGCCATCGACAACGGCGTGAGCAAGGCCGAGATGCTGGAGATCTTTCTGCAGGTGGCTGTGTACTGCGGCGCGCCGGCCATGATGGATTCGATCCGCATTGC
>CAYNWR010000263.1:0-4673 GCA_964400915.1 uncultured Burkholderiaceae bacterium | reverse complement strand
GAACACGCCGGCCGGCTTTGCGATGGGCCATGCTTCAGGCGATGGTAACGCGTGGCTGCATTGGCTGCTCTGGTCTCACGGCGGTTTCGTCGTAGACAAGGACGACAAGGTCATCCTGAACTCTCCTGAGACGGCGGCAGCGCTCGAGTACTGCAAGAAGCTCTACGAGACGTTTATTCCCGGCACTGTGTCTTGGAACGACTCAAACAACAACAAGGCCTTCCTGGAAAGCCAGGTGTCACTGACCAACAACGGCGTGTCCATCTACGCGGCAGCCAAGGCGGGGGCGGCCAAGGGCGACGCCAAGATGAAGGAGATCATGGACGACATGAACCACTCGCTGTGGCCGGTCGGTCCCGTGGGCAAGCCCACCGAGTTCCACATCGCCTACCCCTTGCTCGCGATGAAGTACACCAAGGTGCCCAATGCCTGCAAGTCGTTCATGGCCTTCATGCTCGAAGCCGAGAACTTCAATCCCTGGCTGGAAGACGCCGTGGCGTACCTGACGCACCCGCTCAACGCCTACGACGACAACAAGGTCTGGAAGAGCGACCCCAAGCTGTCGATGCTGCGTGATGCGGCCAAGCGCACGCTGACGGCCGGCGGTCTGGGCTCGGTGGGCGAGAAGGCCGCATCGGCGCTGGCAGACTTCATCATGCTTGACATGGTGGCGTCGGTCTGCACGGGTCGTGCAACGATCAAGGAAGCGATCTCGGTGGCCGAACGCCAGGCCAAGCGCATCTACCGCTGACACCCTCATGCCCAAGGGCCGGACCATCGAAGGGGGTGGCCGGCCAGGCTTGCATTTCGCATGAAACAGCTCTGGCAGAACACCAATTTTCTGGGCTTCCTCTTCATGGCGCCGGCTGCGGCGTTCCTGATCCTGTTCCTGGTGTATCCCCTGGGCCTGGGCATCTGGCTGTCGTTCACCGACGCCAAGATCGGCACCCCGGGCCAGTGGGTGGGCATCGAGAACTACGAATGGATCATCGGTGATTCGAAGTTCCAGACGGCGGTGTTCTTCACGATCTTCTACACGCTGGTGGCGTCGGTCATCAAGTTCGCCGTGGGCCTGTATCTGGCGCTGCTGCTCAACCAGAACATGCCCTTCAAGGCCGTGATCCGCGCGATTGTTCTCATTCCGTTCATCGTGCCCACGGTGCTGTCGGCCATCGCCTTCTGGTGGATCTTCGACCCCCAGTTTTCCATCGTCTCGTGGAGCCTGCGACAGATGGGCTGGATCACGGGCAACATCAATTTTCTGGGTGACGCCTGGAATTCACGCTACAGCGTGATCTTTGCCAACGTCTGGCGTGGCGTGCCCTTCATCGCCATCACGTTGCTGGCCGGGTTGCAGACGGTGCCTCCTTCCCTGTACGAGGCGGCGACACTGGATGGCGCCACGCGCTGGCAGATGTTCGTCAAGATCACCTACCCGCTGCTCACCCCCATCATCGCCGTCGTGATGACCTTCTCGGTGCTGTTCACCTTCACCGACTTCCAGCTCATCAAGGTGCTGACCAACGGCGGCCCCGCAGGGGCCACCGAGCTGATGGCGACGATGTCCTACAACACGGCCATTCTGGGGGGGCGCGTGGGCGAGGGTGCAGCCATCTCGACGGCCATGGTGCCCTTCCTGCTGGCGGCCATCATGGTGTCCTGGTTCGGCTTGCAACGGCGCAAGTGGCAGCAGGGCGAAGACAACGATTGAGTTCGCGGATTTGCGAGCAAGCAAGGGTTTGACACAACATGAGCACGAACGCCAACGCCACCCCGACGGCCGGCAAGCCCGCCGACGACAGCGACGGCATGAGCTACCTCTCGACGCTGCCGCAGCGTCTGGTGTATGTGTACATGCCGCTGGGCATCATCGTCTGTGTGCTGCTGTTTCCCTTCTACTGGATGGTCATGACGGCCATCAAGCCCAAGGAGCAGCTGCTGGACCTGGACAAGCACAACCCCTACTACACACTCACACCCACCTTCGAGCACATCAGCGACCTGCTGTTCAAGACCGAGTACCCCCAGTGGCTGTGGAACACGATGTTCATTGCGGTGTCGGCCACGGTGCTGTCACTCATCGCCAGTGTGTTCGCGGCCTACGCCATCACGCGCATCCGCTATCGTGGCGCGCAGTGGGTGGGCGGTGCGATCTTCCTGGCCTATCTGGTGCCACCGTCCATCCTGTTCATTCCGTTGTCGACGGTGGTGTTTCAGTACGGCCTGTTTGACACCCCGTTTGCGCTGATCCTGACCTACCCCACCATCCTGATCCCGTTTTCCACCTGGCTGTTGATGGGCTACTTCAAGACCATTCCCTACGAACTCGAAGAATGCGCGCTGATCGACGGCGCCAGCCGCTGGCAGATCCTGGTCAAGATCGTGGTGCCGCTGGCGGTGCCGGGCCTGATCTCGGCTTCGATCTTTTGCCTGACCTTGTGCTGGAATGAATTCATCTACGCGCTCACCTTCATCAACAGCACCGAGAAGAAAACCGTGCCGGTGGCCATCCTGTCGGCCTTCACCGATGGCGATCAGTATCGGTGGGGCTCGCTGATGGCGGGCGCCCTGGTGGGATCGTTGCCACTGGTTATCCTCTACGCCTTTTTTGTCGAGCACTATGTGTCGGCCATGACCGGCGCCGTCAAGGAATAGGCTGACACGGCGGGTTGAAGAGGGGGAGCAAGCATGAACATCGGATTCATCGGCTTGGGTGCCATGGGCGTGCCCATGGCGGCGCGGCTCGTTCAGGCAGGGCATCGCGTTCAGGGCTTTGACATTCGCCCCGGGGCGGCCGAAGCCTGGGCGCGCGAAGCCGGAGCGCAGGCAGTGGCCGTCGCATCGCCGGCCGAAGCGGCGCGCACAGCGGACGTCATCTGGCTGATGGTCGTCACGGGCGACCAGGCGGCTCAGGTTCTGTTTGAGTCGGGCGTGGTGGAGGCCGCCACGCCGGGCGCCATCGTGGTGGCCGCCTGCACGCAGGCACCAGGCTTGGCCGCGCAACTGGCCCAGCGCGTGCGGGCCGCAGGATTGCGCTTCGTGGACGCTCCCGTGTCCGGTGGTGTTGTGGGCGCCAAGGCCGGCACGCTCACCGTGATGGCTGCGGGCGCCCCCGCCGATCTGGATGCGCTGGGGCCGGTATTTGATGCGGTGGCCGGGCGCGTTTTTCGGGTGGGCGACGAGGCCGGCCAGGGCAGCACGGCCAAGATGATCAACCAGTTGCTGTGTGGTGTTCACATCGCGGCAGCGGCCGAGGCCATGCACCTGGCCGAGCGCAGCGGGGTGTCCACCAAGACCATGCACGAGATCATCGGCGTGTCGGCGGGCAACAGCTGGATGTGGGGCGACCGCGGGCCGCGCATGATGCAAGACGACCCAAAGGTGACCAGCGCGGTCGACATCTTCGTGAAGGATCTGGGCATCGTGCTCGACCAGGGCAAGGCGCTCGGCGCCGGCTTGCCGCTGTCGTCGGCGGCAATGCAGATGTTCCTGGCGGCCTCCGGCCTGGGCCATGGCGCGGCCGACGACAGCCAGGTGATACGCGCCTACCGTGCACTCAACGGCGCAGGCAAGAAAATCAAGAAATAGTCGGCCGCAGCGAGCGTCGGTGCTGCATGGTTCGCTATTCTTTTTGACATATGTCGGCAGGATGCGCACCGCGCGCCGGTTTGCGCAAGAATAGCCAGAACAAAGGACTTCAAGATGCTGATGAAAGACCGAACCGTCGTGCTCACGGGGGCGGCCAGCCCGCGTGGCCTGGGCCTGGCCAGTGCCCGGTTGCTGGCGGAACACGGCGCCCGTGTGGCCATCCTGGATCTGCAGCGTCCCGATGCCCTGGTGGCCGCTGCCGGATTGCCTGGCTCTGGTCACCTGGGACTGGCCTGCGACGTCACGCGCAAGGCCGATTGCGAGGCGGCCGTGGCCGAGGCGCTGCAGGCGTTCGGGCACATCGACGTGCTGGTCAACATGGCCGGCATCACCAGCCCGCAGCGCCTGCTGGACGTTGACGAAGCCACCTACAACCGGGTGATGGACATCAGCATGAAGGGCAGCCTGTTCATGACCCAGGCCGTTGTGCCCGGCATGCGCGCGCGCAAGAGCGGCAGCATCGTCAACATGTCCTCGGTCTCTGCACAGCGCGGCGGCGGTGTGTTCGGTGGCTCGCACTACTCGGCGGCCAAGGCCGCCTTGCTGGGCTACACCAAAGCCGCCGCGCGCGAACTCGGCCCCGACAACATCCGGGTCAACGCCATCTGCCCCAGCTTCATCGACACCGACATCACCGCTGGCATGATGACGCCCGAGCGCATGCAGTCCATCATTGCCAGCGTGCCCATGGGCCGCCCTGGGCACGCGCACGAGGTGGCGGGCTGCGTGTTGTTCCTTGCCAGCGACCTCAGCAGCTATGTCACGGGCAGCGAACTCGACATCAACGGCGGCAGCCACATCCATTGAATTGCACCAACCAGGATTGACATTCCCATGAGCAAAGCCATCCAGATCGAACGCAACGGCGGCCCCGAGGAGATGAAACTCGTCGACGTGCAGGTCGGCGAGCCCGGCCCCGGGCAGATCCGCATCCGCCACAAGGCCATCGGCCTGAACTTCATCGATGTCTACCAGCGCACCGGGCTGTACAAGTTGCCCATGCCGCTGACGCTGGGCATGGAGGG
>CAYNWR010000262.1:0-4695 GCA_964400915.1 uncultured Burkholderiaceae bacterium | reverse complement strand
GTCACCCGGGCCGCCTGCACGTACTCCTTGTTGCGCTCGACCAGCGTGGCGCCACGCACCGTGCGCGCGTACTGCACCCAGCCCGAACTGCCCCCAAAGGTGATCGCCAGGATCAGCACACCAAAGGCAAGGGTTTCGTTGGAATTCGGAAACAACGCACGACCGACACCCGCGATCAACAGCGCGACCAGGATGGCCGGAAAAGAAGCCGTGACATCGCAAAAGCGCATCAGCACGGCGTCCAGCGCACCCCCGCGAAAACCCGACAGCAGGCCCAGGCTGATGCCGATCGCCATCGAGAGGACCACACTGACCAACCCGACCACCAAAGAGATGCGCGCACCGAACATCAGGGCGGACAGGATGTCGCGCCCCTGGTCGTCGGTGCCCAGCGGGTACTTGGCCCGCCCTTCGGCTTCCCAGGCGGGCGGAAGCCGGGCATCGGACAACTCCAGCGTCGCCAGGTCGAACGGGTTGTGCGGTGCCACCCAATTGGCAAACGTCGCGCAGAAGATGCAGACAAAGGCCACAGTGGCCGCCACCATGGCAACGGGCGACGAGCGAAAGCTGAAGCCGATGTCGCTGTTCCAGATGCGCCCCCATCGCGACGGGACAGGCGCAGGTGCCAACGCCGCCGGCCCCGCCCCCTTTGCTTCAGATGTGGTTGCCAAACTCGCCCCTTGTCTTGATGGTCTTGCCGAGGATGCGCCGCGTCACTTGAGCGACACGTACTTCCAGGGCATGCCGTTGTCCGGCCACTGGACGAGTTCCATGGTCTTCTTGGCACCCCAGTTGAGCGCCTGGTTGTGCAAGGGAATGTGGCCGACCTCGTCCTGGTGGATCTTCATGGCATCGCGGATCATCGCGTTGCGCTTGTTGTCGTCGGTCTCGGACGCGATCTTGTTCGTCAATTCGTCCACCTGGGCATTGCTGTAGGAGCCCAGGTTGAACTGACCGCGCCCACCGTCACCGGGCGATGACAGGATGGGGTACAGCACGTTGTGCGAATCGACGGTGGAAGCCGTCCATCCCAGCAGATAGAAGCTGGTGTCCCGACGCAGGATCTTGGGGAAGTAGGTGACCTTGGTTTCCGCCTCGAGGTTGATCTTCACGCCCACGCGGGCCAGGTTCGCGGCCACGGCCTGGCAGATCTCGGCGTCATTGACGTAGCGGTCGTTCGGGCAGTTGAGCTTGACTTCAAAGCCATTGGGATAGCCGGCTTCGGCCAGCAGGCGCTTGGAGGCTTCCGGGTCGAAAGGCAGCCGTTTGTCCAGGTCGGCAGCGTAGCCCTTGACCTGCTTGGGGATCATCAAGGCCGCTGGCACCGCAGCACCACGCATCACCCGCGAGCGAATGGTGTCGACATCGATGGCCTGGTAGAAGGCCTGGCGCACGCGCTTGTCCTTGAAGGGGTTCTTGCCCTTGATGTTCGAGAACTGCAATTCGTCGCGCTTTTGATCCATGCCCAGGAAGATGATGCGCAACTCGGGGCCCTGCACCACCTTCAGATTGGCATTGGCCTTGATGCGCTCCACGTCCTGAACGGGCACGGGCTCCATCATGTCGATCTCGCCCGAGAGCAGCGCGGCCACGCGCGTCGCGTCGTTGCCGATGGGGGTAAAGACCACTTCGTCGATGTTGCCGTCCACCTTGCCCCAGTAGTTGCCAAAACGGCTGAAGGTGGTGCGCACATTGGGCTGGCGCTCGCGCACGCGGTAGGGCCCGGTGCCATTGGCACGGAACGACGCGGCGTTCTCGATGCCGCGGCGGCGATCCACCGGGCGCGTGGCCTGATTGGTTTCACACCATTTCTTGCTCATGATGTACCAGCGCGTGAACAACTCGGGCAGGATGGGAAACGGTGCGATCGTCTCGACATCGATGCTGTGGTCGTTCAGCTTGCGGATGTCCTTGATCTGGCCCACGTAGGTCTTGATGTCCGAGCCGTCACCCTTGGCACGATCCCAGCTGAAGATCACGTCATCCGCGGTGAAGGGCGTGCCATCGTGAAACTGCACGCCTTTGCGCAATTCAAAGCGCCACACGGTGGGAGACGTCTGCTTCCAGCTCGTGGCCAGCGAAGGGGCAATCTTGAAATCCTTGTCGCGCGTCACCAGGGGCTCATAGACATTGCCCGTCACGTCCAGCTGGAGCGATTCATTGAGCGAGTGCGGGTCCATCGACGTCGCGTCGCCCTGGTTGGACAGGCGCAGGGTGGCCGCATGCGCACCGAGGGATGCTACAACTAAGGTAGCAAACAAACAAGATTGGACGCTCGCTACAAGCGCATTTTTCTTGAAATTCATGAAAAACTCCTGGTGATGGCCTTCAAGGGATGGAAAGGGAACTTCGCGGCCGCATCAGTGCAAGCCCGCCGCGTTGGGCAGACCCCGCTCGATCAGTCCCGCGTGCAACGCGGCACCCAAAGGCAGGATATCGTCGTTGAAATCGTAGCGCGCATTGTGCAGCGCACAGGCACCCGGGCCGCCTTGCCCGATGCGCAGGTAAGCGCCCGGCCGCGCCTGCAGCATGAACGCAAAGTCTTCCGACCCCATGCTGGGCTCCTGAGCACGCTCGACACGGTCCTCACCAACAAGCGAGGCCGCCACATCACCGGCAAAACGCGCTTCCTTGGGGGTGTTGATCGTGGCCGGGTAGACCCGTTCGTAGTGGACCGTGGCACGGGCACCCAGGCCTGCAGCCACCGAGGCGCACAGCTCCTTCAAGCGCTGCTCGACGACGTCCTGCACCGCAGGGCTGAAGGTGCGCACCGTGCCCACCAGATGCGCGAAATCAGGAATGACACTCATGGCCAGAGGATCGCCAGCGCGCATTGAGCACAGGCTGATCACGGCAGCGTCGATGGCACGCACGTTGCGGGCGACGATCGACTGCACCGCCGTGATGATGTGGGCGGCGGCCACCACGGGGTCGATGGTCTGGTAGGCGTGCGCGCCATGGCCGCCCCGCCCCTCGACATCGATGTTCACGCGGTCGGCTGCGGCCATCATGGCGCCATCGTTGATGCCGATGTGGCCCGGCGCCATGGCCGGCCAGTTGTGCATGGCATAGACCGATTCCACCGGAAACCGCTCGAACAGGCCGTCTTCGATCATGGCCTTGGCGCCCGCATAACCTTCTTCGCCCGGCTGAAAGATCAGGACGGCGGTGCCCGCAAACTGCCGGGTGGCCGCCAGGTATCGCGCAGCGCCCACCAACATGGCCGTGTGGCCATCGTGCCCGCAGGCGTGCATCAGTCCCTGTGTGGCCGAGCGCCAGGGCCGGTCGCCCAACTCGGCGATGGGGAGGGCATCCATGTCGGCACGCAGTCCGATCATGCGTCCAGGGGTGCTGGCGCTGGCGCCTTGTCCATGAATGGTTGCCACCACGCCCGTCTTGCCAATCCCCGTGTGCACCGCGTCGACGCCGCAGACCCGCAGGGCCTCGGCCACCCGTGCCGAGGTGTAGCGCTCTTCGAATCCCAGCTCCGGATGGGCATGCAGGTCGCGCCGAAACGCTGCCAACTCGCCAAACGACTGGGCAATCTGGGCAAAGGCTCGACCGTTGGCCGCAAGGGGTTGCAGACGATGGGGCGACAACACGGGTGCGGGCCCTTTGTTCAATGTCCCGTACCGCCACCGATTCGCAAACGCGGGTCGACAGCGAAATACAACAGGTCCACGATGAGATTGATCACCACGAAAATCAGGGCGATCAAACACAGATAGGCAGCCATCACCGGGATGTCGGCAAAAGTCACGGCCTGAATGAACAGCAGGCCCATGCCCGGCCACTGAAACACCGTCTCGGTGATGATCGAAAAGGCAATCAGTGTCCCCAGCTGCAAGCCAATGATCGTGATGACGGGCACCAGTGTGTTGCGCAGCGCGTGTCCGAAGTGGATGGCCCGATCGGATAGGCCACGCGCCCGCGCAAACTTGATGTAATCAGTGCGCAGCACCTCCAACATCTCGGCGCGCACCAGGCGCATGATCAGCGTGAGCTGGAACACCGACAACGTGACAGCCGGCAGCACGATGTGGTGCCAGCCCTTGCTCGTCAACAGCCCGGTGGACCACCAGCCCAGATTGACCACCTCACCCCGGCCGAAACTCGGGAACCAGCCAAGTCCGACCGCAAAGATCAGGATCAGCAGAATGCCAATCAGGAAGGTGGGCAACGACACGCCCAGCAGCGAAATCGTCATGAACACCTGGCTGAGCACCGTGCCACGGCGCAGCGCCGCATAGACACCCATCGGAATGCCCACCACGATGGCCAGGCCTGCGGCCACCAGGGCGAGTTCCAGCGTAGCGGGGAAGCGCTCGGCAATCAGGCGCGAGACCTTGGAACCCTGACGCAGGCTCAGACCGAACTCGCCCTGAGCGGCATTGATCAGAAAATGCCAGAACTGGACAAAGAAGGGCTTGTCCAGCCCCAGGTCGGACCGCAGTTCGCGAATCTGCTCGGGCGTGGCGTCCTGACCGAGCAGAAACACAACGGGATCACCGACGTACTGGAACAGCAGGAAGGCGATGAAGGCCACGGTCACCATGACCGCAACGGCCTGGATCAATCGGCGCAGGATGAAGGCAAGCATGAAGCAGCGAAACCGCAGACCGTCGCGAGACGGTCTGCGGAGTTCAATCGCGTGGGAAAGGGATCAATTGACCTTGATGAGGCGCCAGTCGAGCC
>CAYNWR010000261.1:0-4703 GCA_964400915.1 uncultured Burkholderiaceae bacterium | reverse complement strand
CGCCCTGGGTCAGGCGCACGTCGCGTTGGTGCAGGTCCGCGTCCACCGCGTGGCCCAGGCGCTCGATGGCCTCCCACTGCGCATCGCTGTAGGGCAGCGTGACCCGCGGCGCCTCCCAGATGCGCTCGACCTTCATGTGGTGCTCGAAGGCCGTCTCGCACTCCTCGAGCGCGCCCGTCACCGGCGCCGCCGAGCCGGGGTCGGGCGAGCAGGCGAGCGGGATGTGGCCCTCGCCGGCGAGCAGGCCCGAGGTCGGGTCGAGGCCGATCCAGCCCGCGCCGGGCAGGTACACCTCGCACCAGGCGTGCAGGTCGGTGAAATCGCTTGTGGCGCCGGACGGCCCATCGACGGCCTTGACGTCGGGCACCAGCTGGATCAGGTAGCCCGACACGAAGCGCGCGGCCAGACCCAGATGGCGCAAGGCCTGCACCAGAAGCCACGCACTGTCGCGACAGGAGCCACTGCGCAACGCCAGCGTTTGTTCGGGGGTCTGGACGCCGGGCTCCATCCGGATGACGTAGCCGATATCGGACTGCAGGCGTTGGTTGAGCGTCACCAGAAAATCGATCGTGCGTTGTTTTTTTCGGTCGATGCTGTCCAGCAAGGCCTGAAACAGGGGCGTGGCGCGATCACGACGCAGGTAGGGGGCGAGTTCGGTATTCAGCTCCGGGTCATAGGTAAACGGGAAGTGTTCGGCATCCGGCTCCAGAAAGAAATCAAACGGGTTGTGCACGGCCATTTCGGCCACCAGATCGATCGTGATTTCCAGGCTGCGGGTGCGCTGGGGAAAGACCAGCCTGGCGAGGTAATTGGCAAACGGGTCTTGCTGCCAATTGACAAAAAAATCACTCGGCTCGACACGCATGGCGTACGAGACGATCGGTGTCCGGGCGTGGGGCGCTGGCCGCAAGCGCACGATTTGTGGCGACAAGGAAACCAGCCGGTCGTACCGGTACCGGGTGGTGTGGCGCAGGGCAACATGAATGGACATGGTCAATTTCGGCAGCAAATTACGTGCCTGAATGCCAGGCAAAGCAGGTCATATGTGACGACGCGCCTGCCAGAGCGCTATTCGATCTCCATCAGCGACAGGTGCCAGATCGATCGATCCGTGTAGATCTTGTCTTCCAACAGCTTCGGATCGCTGCCAAAGGGATAGACCAACCACAGTGGCCCCTTGGAACGCAGCGGAATCGGTCGATCATTGACGCGGGTGGCAATCAGCATGTCAAAACGTGTCGCGTCGGCCACAGGAAAGCTCACGCGATAGCCGTCGGACGCCGTCGCGTGAACCTGCGTGCCCGTGACCTGTGCCGCAGCAAAAACGTCCCGCAACAGCGGGCCCCCAAATTTGAGGGGGGTTTTTTCCCAATGGGTCATGCCCGTGAACTGCTTCTGGGGCAATTCAGCCAACATTGCCAGATCGAATACCGCCTGCCCGCCCTGGTTGGTGGTCTGCACCTTTCCGCGCAGCGTCAGCGCAACCTTTCCGGATGGCCTTTGCAGGGCGGTTGCTGGTGCTCCAAGAGCCAGCAAGCTTGCCATGAGAAACTGGCGGCGCGGCACTCGCTGACGCGGTGCCCGGGATGTCGTTCGGTTGGACATGTCGGCGTGCATGGCAAGATCAGAAAGCATGCTGCGATGCCGCCATTGTCGGCCCAGTTGAGGCCACCGTGTGAACTGACCCTAGACCGACTGAGACCACAGAACGCAATGACAGGGACAAGCACCCGCACGCCGGTTTTGCCGCAAGCCGTGTCAGCAGCCGCGCCAGCCCCCGTGCACGGCGGGCGGCGCGCGCTGCCGCTGGCAGGCTGGGTGGCGCTGGCGTTGGCGCTGGCGATCGTGATTCCGATCGTGACCCTGGTGGGTCAGGGCTGGTGGGGAGCACGGTCGGCCTTGCTGACAGCCGCGGCGCGCGGCACGGTCGATGTCTCCACGCTGGTCAATGAAAAGGCGCGCAGCATCCTGCTGCCTGCCGAATCGTCGCTGCGCCTGCTCACCTTTGACGCAATGTCTCAGGCGCGCAACGTCAGCGAACGCTTTCAGCGTCTGCCGGTGCTGGTTGCGGTCCTGAACGACAACCCCTTGGTCAACGCCATCTACTTCGGCTACCGAAACGGCGACTTCTTTCTGGTCCGTCCGTTGGATACACCCTCCTTGCGCGAGCGCTTCAAGGCGCCGGACCGCGCGACGTTTCTTGTGCAATCTGTCGAGCGCGGAGCCGTGAATGGAAACGGCATCACGGGCCGTTGGTGGTTCCTCAATGGCGCGCTCGAGGAGATCGAGGTGCGCGGACAGCCTGACTACCAGTTCGATCCCCGCACCCGCGATTGGTATCGACAGGCCTTGGAAGGCGGGGGGCGCAAGCTTTCAGACCCCTACCTGTTCTTCACCACCCAACAGACAGGGTTGACGATCAGCGAACTGACCACCGATGGCCGCGGGGTCGTCGGCGTTGACGTGACCTTGGCCGATCTGAACGCCGAACTGGCACTGATGCGCTACACGCCCGGCACGGAAATCGCCGTGGTCGACCACAAATTGCGGGTGATGGCCTACACCGATACCGAGCGCCACATCCGGCGCGGACCCGATGGGGTCCAGTTCACGATGCTGGACGACCTGAACGCGCCGTCATTGAAGGAACTGGCGCGCCTGGACCCCAATGATCGGAAGGCGACGGAATTTGCCGTGAACGGGCGACGCTGGATCGGGATCCGCTATCCCCTGGACGTATTGGATGGCGCGAGCCTGCGCATTCTGGTGGCCGTGCCCGAAAGCGACCTGCTGGCCGAAATCCAGCAGTCGGTGCTGCAACAGGGCGGGGTCGCCTTGCTCCTGATCGCCGTCATGCTGCCCCTGGGTTGGTGGGCGGCCAAACGCCTGGGTGGCAGTGTTGCGGCCACGGAGGCCTTGCTCAAGAACCTGGCGGCCTTCGAATTGAACAGCGTCAAGGTCCCGCCGCCCAGTCATGTCAGCGAAGCCGACAGCCTGGCCATCAGTGCCGCCCGCGCGGCGCAGGCGATGGAAACCTACCGTTCGCTGATGTCCGATGTGGTCAGTGCGTCAGGCGGCAACACGCGGGTCGGCCTGCTCTTTGAGCGATTGAGGGGTTGGGTGGAAGCCGAACAGGGCGCCATCTACCTGCACAGCCGAACGGACGAGCGCTTGTTGCGACTGGTCCACGTCCCTTCTGGCCTGCCCGCTGGTGACATCGATGGGCGGCTGTCCGAAGCGATCACCCCCGACATCGCCCGGGCCTGGTGCGAGGACGGATCCGCTGAGCCAGCGCAGTCGGCCCCTGTGCTTCTGGGTGTTCCCCTCATCACACGCCGCGGCCGATCACTGGGGGTGTTGGTGCTGACGTTCCGGTCGCAGGTGCCTTCGCTGGCCCACCAGGCGCTGCCCAGGGTGCAGTCCATCACGCGCGCACTCGAATCGGGCATCGAGCATCGACAGGCGCTGTGGGCGCACCAGCAGCTCATCGAGGTATTGGCCGCCTGGGCAGCTGCCGACGGCAAGCACGCGACGTCCAGCCTGAGTGCGCCGCAGCGCGAGCACCTGCCCATGCTGGCAGCGCACTTTGCCTCACGCCTGAGCAACGATCGCGCCACACCGTTTCGTCGGCGCTGGAACGAATGGGCCCTGCATCGCTTGCGCGTGTTGGCCTGGTTGCGGATCCTCTCAGCCAACAACGGGGGCCGTGCCGAGGACCCTGAGCGCCGCGCCGCGATGGATGAGTTCATGCAACGCCTGGACGCATTGCACGGTGTGACGTTCAATGCTCAAGGCATCGAGCAGCGCATCCTCGCCGTATGTGATGCCTTTCTGGTGCAGGCCGCCCTGGCGCGTGCCCCGGGGGCAGGATCCCGCGGCATTGTTGATGTGCTGCGTGCCTTGGTCACCCAGGCGGCCGATGGGCATTTGTGCGTCGCCACGGTGCGCTATTTCCTGACCAGCGGACTTTGGCTCGACCATGCGCGCACCCTCTTGCCCGCGCACCGTGTCGATACCGTTGACGTGTCTGCCCTGGAGGCCCTGCTGCCCATCGCCAGCGATGCCGAACGATCGGATTGGGCGCGCAGCGCCGAGCCCGCGGGCAAACCTGATTGACAGCCGCCACGCGGCAACGGGATCATTCGGGTCATCCACCTTCTTCCTGTCTTCAAATTACTAATCGAAAGGTATTCATGCTTATTCCTCGTCGTACCGCTGTCGCCCTCGGTCTTGTGGTGGGCGCCATGGGTTTCCATGCCGCTGGGCTGGCGCAAAACAATGTGCTGCGCGTCGTGCCCCATTCCAACCTGGCCATCCTGGATCCGATCTGGACCACGGCCTACATGAGCCGCAACCACGGCTACATGATCTACGACACCCTGTTCGGCACCGACGAGGTTGGCAAGGTCAAGCCGCAGATGGTTGAAAGCTGGACCGAAAGCCCCGACCACCGCCTATGGACCTTCAAGTTGCGCAAGGGCCTGGAGTTCCATGACGGCAAACCCGTGACCGGCGACGACGTGATCGCCAGCCTGCAGCGTTGGGGCAAGCGCGATTCCACGGGTTCGGCACTCATGCAGTTTGTGCAGCGCATGGATTCGCCCACGCCCGACACCTTCCGCATCTTCCTGGGCGAGGCCTGCGGCTTCGTGCTCGAGGCCCTGGGCAAACCCAGCTCGAACGTGCCCTTCATCATGCCCAAA
>CAYNWR010000260.1:0-4704 GCA_964400915.1 uncultured Burkholderiaceae bacterium | reverse complement strand
CAGGCCCCACAAGGTGACGTGATCGGGAATCTGCGGATCCCCGGCCGACCCGAACAGGATCGCGTCCTTGCCGCGCAGGGCATCCAGGCCGTCGGCAGGCATCATCTCGCCATGGGCGCGGTACCAGTCGCCGCCCCATCCGAAACTTTCGAACTCGAAAGCAAGGTCGCCGCGCACAGCCGCCAGGGCCTGCAGCACCTGCTGGCCCGCGGGGACCACCTCCTGGCCGATGCCATCACCCGGAATGCAGGCGATGCGATGTGTTCTCATGAAGTCTCCTCAAGCGTCTGGCGCGCATGATCGTAGCCCAGTTGCACGATTTCGCGCAGGCGCCGCCATTGCAGCATGCCCACGTGCGACACCGGGGGATTGAAGTACAGGTCGCAGGCCTGATGCCCGATGCGCTGGCGCGACGCACTGTACAAGGTGGTCACATTCATCAAATAGGTCGTCAAACTGGGCAGTTGCCAGTGGCGAGCCGCACGCGGTCGCAGGCGGTCGCGCCACAAGGTCCACGAATCGGGCAAGGCGTCGCCTTCGATGCGGGTGGGCTGGTTGGCACTGAGGTCCACCCCGATCACGCGGCCGATGCCGCGCCGGCGGCGCATCACGTCCACCGGGAAGTTGTTGAACGTGCCGCCGTCGCATAGCAGTTCGCCATCGGCCAGCACCGGCGGCAAGGCGCCGGGGATGGCGATGCTGGCCATCAGGGCACGATGCAAGGGGCCCTGGTCCAGCACGCGTTCGGCCGCATGGCTGAAGCTCGTGGCCACACAGAAGAAGTTGAGCCACAGGTCCTCGATCTGGGCGTCGCCGCCAACCAGATCGATCAGGGCACGCTCGATGGTCTGCGCGAGGCGCCGCCCCTTGATGAGCGAGAGCGCCGGCACCAGGTTCACATCGCCCGTCGGGTTCACGGCGAAAGCGCGCTCGACGTTGGCGAGGATCGTCGCCTCGTCGCGAAGCGATGCCGCATAGGTGCCCATCACCGCACCGATGCTGGTACCCCCCACCACGTCGATGGGCATGCCCGCCTCGGCAAGTGCGCGCAGCACACCCAGGTGGGCGAAGCCGCGCGCACCACCGCCCGCCAGCACCAGACCCACGCCACGCCGGCTTTGCAGGCGCGCCAGGCGCGCCATGTCGCTCCCGACCCCCTGGCGGACGTGGACGTGATTGGCCACAGGGCGCCGCGCAAGCCAGGCACGCGTGTTGATGGCGCGCGTCCCATGGGGGGGGTGGAGCAGGACAAGCACCTGGCCCGCCGCATGCTGAGCAGGCCCTTGAAGGCCATCGCCGGCCAGAAAGCGGTGCTCGGTTTCATGGATCGCCGGGGCCTGCGCGGCATCGGCCAGCAGCAGGACCTCATCGGCGTGCCGGCAGCAGCGTTGGGTCCACTCGTTGGCGAGGGGCGATGCGACCAGCAGCACGATGTCGTGGTCGGCCTCGAATTCGTCCAGCAGCAAGGCCAGGCGCCGCTGGCGTGCACGCTCATCCTGCCCTGCGGAGTCGTCCGCCAGGCGCGTGACGACGGCTTCGTGCGTCACCTGCGTGACCGTGCGCACGCGAATCCCCCCCAGCGCCACCAGATGCCGCTCCAGGTCGCGCGCAAATGCCGCGGCGTCGACGCCGGCCGTGATCGGCACCAGGGCCATGGCCACCGGGTTCTGCTGCGCGCGCCGGGTCTGGTCGCCCTTGAGGCGCTGGATGATGTGCCGAGCCAGTGCGATCGACACCTGTGCATTGGTGGTGATCAGGGCATCGAAGGCCGGCTTGTCCAGGCGCACCAGGACCGAATCGCGGATGGCCACCACCGTCGCGGCGCGCGGCTCGCCGGTGTACAGGCTCATCTCGCCCACGATCTGCCCGCGACCGATTTCGCTGACCAGGCGTTCGCTGCCGTCCTCGGCACGCACGTAGGCGTGCAGTCGGCCGCTGACGACGAGGTACATCGAATCGCCAGCGTCGCCCTGGGCCATCAGCACCTGGCCCCCACTCACCTCGACCCAGCGCAGCTGGGTCATGAGGCGTTCAATCAGTTCAGCGTCGTGGCTTTCGAGCAGCGCCGCCAGCTGGGCGTGCAGCAGCCGGTCGTGAAAAGCCTCGCGCGGCGGGCGCACCGGCGTGGCGGTGCTCGAAACGGGTGTCCGTTCGGGTGCTGCGGATGGGGTTGGGTCGGTCGGCACGGTCAAAGGCTTGCGGTCGGTCGTCGCGGCGATTGTCCACCGCCGCGCCCGGGCGCTCGTACCCGCGCGCATCGCCCTGGCGTGGCTCGAACGGACGTGAACGGTCATTGCGCCCGGCACCATGGCCGCCGCCCCAGTTGCCGCCGCGCTCATTGGCGCCCCGGAAAGGGCCACCGCGGTCACTGCGACCAAATCCGCCACCGGGGCCGCGGCCCGTGCGAGCGGGACGAGACTCGGGCGCGCGACGACGCGGCTCCAGGCCCGGGATGATCTCCACCTTCATGCGCTGCTGGGTGTAGGCCTCGATGGCGTTGATGCGGCGCTGGTCGCGCGGCTCGGCCAGGGTGATGGCCAGGCCCTCGCGGCCCGCACGGCCGGTGCGACCAATGCGGTGCGTGTAATCCTCGGGCTTCATCGGCAGACCGTAGTTGAAGACGTGGCTGATGGTCGGCACGTCGATGCCCCGCGCGGCCACATCGGTGGCCACCAGAAACTTCACCTGGCCCATGCGCAGGGCGCCCAGGCGCCGGTTGCGCAGACCCTGCGGCAGGGCGCCGTGCAAGGCCACCGCGGCAAAGCCCGATTGCTGCAGGTCCTCGGCCAGGGCTTCGCACTCGACCTGCGTGCTGGCAAACACGATGGCCTGCTCGATCGACGATTCGCGCAGCCAATGATCGAGCAGGGCGCGGCGGTGGGTGGCGTCATCGGCCCAGAACAAGGCCTGGGTGATCGAGGCATGCACCTGCTGCGGCGCGTCGACCTGCAGGCGCTTGACCGCGGCACGGTCCGGCCGCATCACGGCCATGGCCAACTGTTGCACCCGCGGCGCAAAGGTGGCACTGAACATCAGGGTTTGTTCGCGCTTGGCAGCGTGCTGGTGGATGGCGGCCAGATCGTCGGCAAAGCCGAGGTCGAGCATGCGGTCGGCCTCGTCGATCGTGAGGGTGCGCACACCATCGAGTTCGATCTGGCGTGACTGCACCAGGTCAAGCAGACGGCCGGGCGTGGCCACCACGAGGTTGGCGTTCTGCAGACGCGCAATCTGCGTGCCATATGGCAGGCCGCCCACCACGCTGGCGATGCGCACACCCTTGCAGAAGGCCACCAGGCGGATGGCCTCTTGAGCCACCTGCTGGGCCAGCTCGCGCGTGGGGCACAGCACCAACGCCGCCGGACGGGCCGGCTGGTAGTGACGGGGGTTGAACGGGTTCTTGCGCCGGGCGCGCTTCGGGGGTGCTTCGCCCCGAGCCGCGGCTTCCTGGCGCTGGCGTTCCCAGGCCTCGATTTCGGCGCGGGCGCGCGCGGCGTTGTCCTGCAGCACGGCATCGAGCATGGGCAGCAGGAAGGCTGCGGTCTTGCCGCTGCCGGTCTGGCTGGACACCATCAGATCGTGCGCGCGGCGGGCCAGGTCGTCGCCTTCCACACGCGCCATGGCCAGGGGAATCGCCTGCGCCTGCACGGCGGTGAGCTGATCAAAGCCCATCTCGCGCGTGGCGGCAACCAGTTCGTCGGCCAGGCCGAGCGCCGCAAAGGGGTTGGGGCCAGCCGACCGCTCGTCGGAGCCCACACGCCCGATGGACGCCTGCTCTGCGTCGTCGGCCGCTTCGGCCCGTTCGGTATCGGCCTGGCTGTCCATCAGGGCATCCAGGGTGAGGGACGCCAACACGGGCGCCTCGGAATTGAAATCCGCTTCAAGCATGGGAAAGTCCGCCTTCAAAGGTTATGGGACGTTGCAACAGCGTCCGAACCTTGGCGAACCCCACTGTCCCAAGAGCATCCGCATGGAACCATGCGGTCAAGGGACGGGAGGTCTGGTCAATATCAGCGCGACACCCAAGGTGTTGCGCGAAGCCCCTCTTTCATACCACGAGGGGCCGCCCGTTTGCGGAAAGCCACTCGGGCCACCGGATCGGGAACGTGCCAGCGTTTGGACAAACGAAGCCGGAGATTCTAGCACAGATCAGGGATTTCCCTAGATCATTCGCTCCAATCCCCCGCCGGAATCAGTCCTCGCCGGGTGATTCGCCCAAGGCGCGCTCCAGGACGCCCAGGCGGGCCCTCTGCAGCAGCTCGCCCACCATCCGCCCCTCCATTTTTGGCTCCAACTGGCCAGAAGCGAGCGGTGGGTCTTGTTGAATTGCTATTGTTTTAAAGTCAACCGCCTGCACCAGCCGCAAGGCCCACAACAGGCGTTCGCGCTGCGGATAGGGCTGCATCTCACGGCCCAGACGTCCGCGAGCATCACATTCGCAGGCCAGCAGGATGAGCTCGAAGCGCTCGGGCCGCCGCAGGGCATCACAACGGCCGAACAGGCGCAGCAAGGCCCGCGCGCCGAACTCGCCGCTGCGGTGGATGTTGCCGTGCTCACGCGCAACCAGCTCGGCCAGTTCCGAGCAGTCGCTGGGCACCTTCAGGCGCAGCGACACCGCACGCGCCAGCGCCACGCTGCGTTCCTCGTGCGCCAGGTGCCGCGGCCACTGCGCCGGCGGCGTGGTGCCCTTGCCCAGGTCGTGGCACA
>CAYNWR010000259.1:0-4707 GCA_964400915.1 uncultured Burkholderiaceae bacterium | reverse complement strand
GGTGTTCCGGGTGTCACCGGCAAGCAGCCCGAGGTGATCGCGGTGGCGGTGGCTGCACAACTGCTGGCCTTGCCGGGCTTTGCAGCCTTCCCCAGCGGCGAAGGTGGTGAATAGGGCTGGGTGAGGGCTGTTGCGGCCTGCCCGGGCTGCGTCCAAAGCCGATGGATTCGGCAAACGCTGCGTCTGGCGGAAACCGCCGCAGCGGCCTTATGGCGGGGGGCGCGTGCCGTCCAGCACGCCATCGGCTTCCGGCTCGATCCCGGTCGCAAGGAGAAAGGTCGCAACCATCTCGTAGAAGCCGACCAGCATGGCCAGCTCGACATAGCCACGCGCGCCCGATGCAGCCACGATCTGCCGCACAGTCTCGTCGTCGATGGCCTGGTTGTTGAGCAGGGCATCGGCCAACACCATGGGCATTCGCAGTTCGGCGGGCAATTCTGGCGGTGGCACTTGTCCCAGCAGGGCGGCAATGGTTGTGGCATCCAGTCCAGCGTCTTTTGCCATGCGGCGATGGTGGTGAATTTCGTAGGCCGAACGACGATGCGCCGCCACGCGCAAGATCACTGCCTCGCGCACCGGTGACGCGATGGACAGCTGGCTGAAATTGGCAATCACCTGCGACATGAAAGGCTCGAGCAGCGCAGGTGCGTGCGCGACCATGCGGTAAAGGCTCGCCGGCGGGCGCTTGGCCAGCTGGGCACGCGTCGCTGCGTCAAGTTCATGCGCTCCAGGAAAAGGAATGCGCTGCAGACTCATTGCAGTTTGATGCCACTGGTTTGGATGATGGCCGCAAAGCGCCGGTAGTCCGATTCAACCGTGCGGGTGAATTCCTCGCGCGAAACACCCCCGCTGGGACTCATGCCCACCGCCGTGAGGTTGGACAACACGGCGGGATCCGCCATCGCCTGGCGTACCAGGCTTTCAAGGCGCGTGACGATTTCTGCGGGTGTGCCTGCTGGCACGAACAGGCCTGACCAACCGAAGACGGTTGCCGCGGGATGCTCCCGGCCGATCACAGGCACCTCGCTCACCGAAGGCAGCGTCGATGCGGCCGTCGAGCCCAGCACGACCAGCTTGCCGCCACGGGCATGTGTCATGACGTTGGCCGGAAGGTCCATCGCACAGTCAAGTTGTCCAGACAGGAGATCGACCAGCGCCTGGGCGAATCCCCGGTAGGGCACATGCAGGACCTGAATGCCGGCACTTTGCTTGAGCAGTTCCAGAGCGAGGTGCGGAGGCGAGCCAATGCCGTAAGTCGAACACGACAATTTGCCTGGATGGCGTTTGGCGTAGGCGATGAAGTCGGCCATCGTTCGCACACCCAGGTCGGCACGTATCGAAAGAATGTAGGGCGTGGACGCCACCTGCGCGATCGGAACGAGTGCCTTGGTTGGGTCGGGAGCGTCCTTCAGCAGCGAAGGATTGATGGCGACCGAGGCGCTGTGATAGAGCATCGTGTAGCCGTCGGGCGCGGCGCGCACCACGACATGGGTTCCCAGAATGCCGTTGGCGCCCGGCTTGTTGTCGACGACAACCGGGGCACCCAGCACCCCACGCAATTTGTCGGCAAGCACGCGCACATTGGCATCGGCCGCGCTGCCTGCCGGAAACGGCACCACGATGGTGACGGGCTTGTCGGGGTAGGCGGCTCGGGCTGGCAACGGACTGACCAGCAAGGCGGCCAGTCCGAGCAAGCGATGGGTTTGTCGTCGATTGATCATGGGGACTCCGAAATGTTCTTCAAGGTCGGTTGCCGGGAGACTCAGATCGAACGCGATGGGCCGACGCGATTGCGCAGCACGCCGATGCCGTCTGCTTCCAGTTCGATCACGTCGCCATCGCGCAGCAAGCGGCCCAACTCATAGCCGCAGCCCAGCGCGAAGGTCCCCGATGCCAGGACCTCGCCGGGGTGCACCGTGCAGGACCGGCTGACGTAGGACAGCAACTGCGCAAAGCTCAGTTTCATGCTCGACGCAATGTCCTCGGCCTGCACCACACCGTTCAGACGCGAGCGCAATCGCATGTGCGTCAGGTCCACGGCATCGGCGGTGGCAATGCAGGGGCCAAAGCTGTAGCTGCCATCGAAGTCCTTGGACTTGCCCGCCGCCTTGCCTTCTGCACGCTGGATGTCGCGTGCCGTGAAGTCGTTCATCAGGGTGTACCCAAAGATGTTGGCCGCCGCCTGCTCGGGGCTTGCGTTGCGCGTCTCACGGCCAACGACCGCCGCGAGCTCGAGCTCATAGTCCAGCTCCTGCACACCCGCCGGCCTCTCCAGCACATCGTCAGGGCCGATCGTGTTGAGGGGATTGCCGATGTGGTGCTGGTAGACGCTGAGCCAGTTTGCCGGCAGGTCCAGCTTGCCGGCACGGCGTTCGGCTTCGACGGCTGCGGCCGGGTCTGGCGCCAAGCGGTTGCGCTCTTGCGAGCGCAACAGCATGTAGTTGCGCATGTGGCTGTCCATGGTTGCGAAGTCGCGGATCAGTGTGGGTCGTCCCAGGGGCGACAGCAGTCGCACCCCATCGCGCGCCAGGACTCGACCCCGGCTGGCGCCTTGCTCGGCTGCTTCGCGGGCCAGCGCCAATCCCGGTGCGCCCGCTGCCATCAGCGTGCGAACGGATTGGAGTATTTCCAGTGGTCCGGCAACTGCTTGCAGGTCCACAACGGCATCCACGCCCTGGACCAGCGCGCCCAGGCGTGGGGTGGATGCTTCTGCGACAAACGTGACGAGCCGCATGGCGTTCACGCCCCGCCGACGAACGCAACCACACGAGCCGGCGCTGCGCTGGCCCTGGCGAGTTTGAGCGGGAAGAAGCCGACATGGAAGCCGCTCAAGGGCAATGCGCCGAGGTTGGTCAACTTCTGCACGATGAAGGCCTCCCGCTCGCGAACGGCCTTGTGTCCGTCCCAAAGCGGCGTGCCCAGCGCGCGGTGATCGCGCGTCATCACCGCAAACGGCCGATCCCAGCCATTGGCGTCGGTTCCCAGAACCTTGGCACCCAGTTCCACCAGATGCAGCGTGCCTTCGCGCGTCATTCCGGGATAGTTGAAGTAGTCCACGTGTCCAGGGCCGACGCCTTCCTGGCCCGTGCGGATCAGCGCAGCGCAGCCCGGTGACAGCGTGCCGCCAGCGCGTGAAATGGCGTCGTCCAGTGCCTGCACGGAGATCGACTCGCCTTTCTGGACGGCTTCACGCACGTCCAGCACGTAGCCTTGGCAATACAGCTCGTCCAGCGCGATCTCATCGATCGTGCGCGAGCGCCGTCCTTCGCAGGTCGTGCCGCTGTGCAGGGGGGCATCGACGTGGGTGCCGCAATGCGAGGACATGTCTTCGATCACTTCCTCGCCCCAGCCCTCGCGGTCGGGCAACTGATCGGGCGTGCATTGCAGGCAGCGGCAGAACTCCTGCAAACCCGCTCCATCGGGCGCCAGATAGCGCATACGCGGCGCGTGCAGGTCTGGGCGCGAGGTCTTGTTGCCCAGCAATTCACGGTCGCGCGGATCCAGGGTTCGGGTGAGGTCGATGAGTGGCATGGGGATCGGTCAATCGCATCCGTTGGATGGTTAAGTCAGTCGAGTGACTAAATTATCGAGAGAACCTGAAACCTTGTCAATCGACCTTGGGACAAACCCTTTTTCCTACAA
The DNA here is from genome assembly GCA_964400915.1 of uncultured Burkholderiaceae bacterium. Taxonomy (GTDB): domain Bacteria; phylum Pseudomonadota; class Gammaproteobacteria; order Burkholderiales; family Burkholderiaceae_C; genus CAYNWR01. The sequence continues at coordinate 1,065 of CAYNWR010000259.1, read as the reverse complement.
TGACGTGAATGCCCCCAAGCGCCCTCAAGATTCGCCCTGCGCCGACGCCCGTGTCCGCGCCTTCAACTGGGGCACGTGTTCGCTTGGATGGCAACTCCAAGCGCTCCAGCCGTTCGCAGTCCACCCGCAACGTGTTGCTGGACACCGCGGAGCGCCTGTTCGCACTGCAGGGCTACGATGCCACCGGCGTGCGCCAGATTGCCGATGAGGCCGGCGTCAACCTGGGTGCGATCCACTACTACTGGCGCACCAAGGAGATGTTGTGTCGTGAGGCGCTGGAGCGGCGGCTACTGCCCATCCTCACCGAGCGCATCATGGGTCTGGAACGCGCCGAGGCCCAGGGGGCGGCGCTTGCCGATTTGCTGGATGCGTCGCATGGGCCATCCTTGCTGGCGGGCGGAAGCAACGCCGACGAGGCCGGTGCATTCCGGCGCTTTTACGGGCGCATGTTGTTCGATCCCTCGCCAGAAGTGCAGGCCATCCTGGCGTCGCTGCTGGACGGGTACGCGGTGCGCTTCATTGGTCAGCTTCGTGGCGCGTGTGACCACCTCGACGACAACGAGTTCTACTGGCGCGTCACCTTCCTGTATGGCGCGTTCCTGTATGCCCACACCCAACACACCCGCACAACGGCCCTCTGGGGCGGCCGTTTCGACCAAAACGATTTCGTTGCCGCGTCGCGATTTCTGACCCGATTTCTGGAAGGCGCCCTGGGCGCACCGCCAGCCGATCGGTCATGGGCGGCGCATGCAGCCGGGTCGACAAAACGCCGTCAAACCAGGACACGCAAGGTGGCGGACTGAATGAGCAAGTCAATCGGTCCCTTCGCCAACCAGCCGCATCGTGGAAGGCTTGCTGCGGTTTCACCACCCACAGAGCCTTCGCTGCAGGAAACAAGACATGAATGCCAAGCCATGGGCGACCGCATACGGTCCATGCTGAACGCGCTATCGGGCTGCCCCAGTTCGACATGTCCATCACTTTTTGAAAGTTCGGTCCGTGGCTGAGTCCTACCTTCTCGATTGGGCCAACCTCCTGCTGCGCTGGGTGCATGTCATCACGGCG
>CAYNWR010000258.1:0-4714 GCA_964400915.1 uncultured Burkholderiaceae bacterium | reverse complement strand
GCTCGCGGGTGCGGCCATGGATCACCAGCATCTGCACGCCGGCGCGCTCGGCATCGAGCGCAATGCGCAGGGCATTGCGCTGCGCCTGACACCATCCGGTACGCATCTTCAGCGTGACCGGCACCCCGTGCGGCGCGCAGGCGCGCACCACGGCATCGACGATGGACAGCGCCAGCGCCTCGTCCTGCATCAGCGCGGAGCCGGCCCACTTGTTGCAGACCTTCTTGGCCGGGCAGCCCATGTTGATGTCGATGATCTGCGCGCCACGCGCCACGTTGTAGGCCGCTGCCTCGGCCATCATGGCCGCATCGGTGCCAGCGATCTGCACGGCGATTGGCCCTTCCTCGCCATCGTGGTTCGCGCGCCGTGAGGTCTTGAGGCTGTCCCACAGGTCACGCCGGGAGGTCACCATCTCGCTGACCGCGTAGCCCGCACCCAATTGACGGCACAAGCGACGAAACGGTCGGTCCGTGACACCCGCCATGGGAGCAACCATCACCCGGTTGGGTATCTCGTAGGGGCCAATGCGAAGCGGGTTCATGGGGAATTGCCGAAGGGTGCGCATTCTAACTGCACAAAAATTCAGCACTTCCGATGCCAGGGATCAACCGCACAACCGACAATGCGTCAAAGGCAACAACCATGGAAGCTTGGATCGATTCATTGCTGGTCTGGCTGGCGCTGCCCAAGTTCGGCTTGAGCACGCTGTTCGTGATTTCCTTCGTATCGGCCACGCTGTTGCCATTGGGCTCCGAGCCCGCCGTCTTCGGCCTGATCAAACTCAACCCCGACCTGTTCTGGCCAGCCATCGGTGTCGCGACCCTGGGCAACACCCTGGGTGGTGCGGTTGATTGGTGGCTGGGCTATGGTGCCCACCACATGGTGGACAAATGGCGCCACTCGCCCACCCATGTGCGCGCATTGGCCTGGCTGGAGAAGCTGGGTCCCAAAGCCTGCCTGCTGTCCTGGTTGCCTGGTGTGGGCGATCCGTTGTGCGCCGTGGCGGGTTGGCTGCGATTCGCGTTCTGGCCGTGTCTGCTGTACATGGCCATCGGCAAGTTCCTTCGCTACCTGGTGATGACAACAGCCCTCTTGTGGGTGTTTCCGGCCTGATATCCAGGCCTCGGCCCCTCTCAGCCGTGTGAAACTTCACCAAACGGACCATGGCATCTGTTGTCGGTGTTCAAGACCGCGACAAGATGTTACCGTCGTGTTTCCAAATCAATTCAGGGGGTTCGTTCCATGGCCATCATCAACGGCACGTCGGCGTCCGAAACGCTCAATGGCACTTCATCTGGCGACACGATCTACGGACTGGCCGGCAATGACACGTTGAACGGGTTGGCGGGTGATGACCTCTTGCTTCCTTCCAGCGGCAGCAACACGGTCGAAGGCGGCGACGGTTTCGACATTGCGGACTACTACGACGCCCCGGGCCCGCTGGAGATCGACATGATCTTCAACACCGTGCGGCGCATCAACTCGCCGTCGGAGGTTGATACCCTTGCCAACATCGAAGTCGTGCGCGGGGGTTACTTCAACGACGTGTTGTTTGCCTCGAGCAGCGCCAATGGCGCCCGGTATCTGGACGGCTATCCAGGCAACGACCAGGTCAATGGCGGCTCGCTCGGGGACACGCTGGCCGGTGGTACCGGCGATGACACCCTGACGGGAAACGGGGGCAACGACTCCATCCACGGCGAAGACGGTACCGATCGCGCTGTGTATTCGGGAAGCGTTTCCGACTACACCATCACCTTCAACGCTGGCACCCAGATTTTCACGATTGCCGACAAGGTGGCCAACCGCGACGGCACCGACACCGTGCAGGCCGTTGAGAACTTCAGCTTCAACGGCAGCATCAAGTCCAGCGCCGAGGTGCAGGCCCTCGCCATCAGCTTTGCGCCGAGCACGGGCAACGACAGCCTGACCGGCACCAGCGGCAGCGATTTCATCGACGCCCTGGCCGGTAACGACACCGTCAACGGCCTGGCAGGCGATGACACGTTGATCGGCCAAGCGGGCAACGACTCCATCAATGGCGGCGACGGGTTTGATGTCGTCAACGGCGGGCCGGGCGACGACACACTCGACGGCGGCGCCGGAACCACCGACACGGTGGGTTACGACGAGGCGTCCACCGGGGTCACCGTGGTGCTCGCGTTGGGAACCGCCACCGGCGGATCGGGCAACGACAAGCTGAGCAACTTCGAACGCGTTGTCGGCAGCCTGTTCAACGACAGCATCACCGGCAGCGACGGGGCCGATGTGCTCTCCGGCAACCCCGGCAACGACAGCCTGCGTGGTGGACTGGGCGACGACATCGTGCAGGGCATGGACGGCGACGACACCCTTGAAGGCGGCAGCGGCAACGACTCCATCTCCGGCGGCGCCGGCCTGGATCGCGCGGTGTTCAAGTCCACCCTGGCCAGCTACAGCATCGCCTTCAACGACAGCACCAAGGCCTTCATCCTCACGGACAAGAACCAGGCGGCGGACGGCACCGACACCATCACCGAAGTCGAAACCTTTGTCTTTGCCGACGCCACCAAGAGCAATGCCGAGATGACCTTGTTGATCGGCCAGAACACCGGCCCATCCACCACGCCCACCAGTGGCAACGACAGCCTCACAGGAACGGCGGGTGACGACAACATCAATGGCCTGGCCGGCAACGACACGATCAACGGACTGGACGGCATCGATTTCCTGACGGGCGGCGAAGGCAACGACCAACTCAATGGTGGCAATGGCGGCGACGTGCTGATCCCCGGCAGTGGCAGCGACGCCGTCAACGGCGGCGAGGGCTATGACATCGTCGATTACTCCGATTCGCCCACGGCGTTGAACATCGATTTGCGCACCGGCGTGGTGGTCAAGCCCTCGGGCAGCGATTCACTCAGCAGCATCGAGGTGCTGCGCGGCGGCAGCCTGGACGACGTGATCCGAGCGGCCGACACCGACGCCGGCACGCGCTACCTGGACGGGTATCCCGGCAACGACCAGGTCATCGGCGGCGTGTTGGCCGACACCCTGGTGGGCAACACCGGCAACGACACCTTGACCGGTAATGGTGGCAACGACTACATCGACGGCAACGACGGCACCGATCTCGTCGTGTTCACGGGCGCTGTGGACGGCTACACGATCAGCTTCGATGCGACGTCGCAGCGCCTGACCATCACCGACAAGACCGCAGGGCGCGACGGCAGCGACACCGTGGGCAGTGTCGAAAGCTTCAGCTTCGGCGGTGCACTCAAAACCACTGACGAAATGATCGCGCTCAGCAAGGCCGTACCCAACACGCCCACCAGCGGCAATGACACCTTGACCGGCACCGCGAGCGCGGACACGGTTGATGGACTGGCCGGGAACGACCTCATCGAGGGCCTGGGCGGCAATGACAGCCTGCTGGGTGCCGCTGGCGCCGATTCCCTCAACGGCGGCGACGGCAACGACACCTTGATCGGAGGAAACGACAGCGACTTCCTCAACGGCGGCGACGGCATCGATACCGCCGTGTTCGCCAACGCCCGTGCCAACTACACCGTGCAGGTCGGCCTTGGCACCCGATTGGTGGTCAGCAGCACGGCCGATGGCACGGACACCTTGTCCGGCAATACAGTGGAGCGGCTGCGCTTTTCCGACGGGGGCCTGGCGCTGGACGTCGGCGCCGGCGGCTCGGCCACCAACGCCGTGCTGGTGGTGGGCGCGCTGCTGGGCAAGGCCCAGCTTGGCAACGCCGGGCTGATGGGCGTGGCCTTCAATTACTTTGACAGCAAGGCCAGTCTGCAAGCGGCGTGCGACGCACTGGTGGCCGACGGCACCGTGACGGGCATCGTGGGCAGCAACAGCACGCAGGCGCTGGTGAGCCTGCTGTTCCAGAACATCGTCGGTGCTCAACCCCAGGCCGCCATCGACCAGATCACGGCCTCTGTCGGATCGGGGCCGGGCCAGATGAGCACCAGCCAGTTGCTGGCCGCAGCAGCGGGCTTGGACCTGACCCAGAGCCTGGTCAATCTGACGGGCCTGTCCGCGACGGGCGTGGTGTTTGCTTAAGACGCCAACCCCGCCCGGCCGGTTCAACCCGACATCGACATCAGTACGCCAATGGCAACAGGAATCGCTCCCAGGACGCAAAGGCCCAGGGGCAGCAGCCAGAAACGGCCGAACCCCGAAACTTCCGCCCGGTGAGGCTGCTTTGGCAGGTACCAGACCGTGAGTTCGGTCCCAACGGGCCAGCGCTTCGTTGGTTCGCCCACGATGGATCGGCATTCATGCTCCTGCCCGTCTTCTGACCGGAAGGACACGATGGGCAGAAAGTACAGCCCCTTGCCGCGCGTGGTTTTCACTTGTTGGCGTTGGTAGCCTGTCAGCCGTCCCTGCGCCCGCACGCCCCACAGGCGCAGGCGCAAACCGCGCCCGAACAGATAGGCCGCAGCGCCCAGGGGCACCACGCCCAGCAGCATCATGGGCCAGCCCTGGCCCAGCCAATCGCCCAGCCTGTCCCACATGGCTGCCGCGCCGGGTCGTCCGCGCCGTTCAGACGTTGAACAGAAAGTTCAACACGTCCCCGTCCTTGACGACGTACTCCTTGCCTTCGGCGCGCATCTTGCCGGCTTCCTTGGCACCGTGTTCGCCTTGGTGCGCGATGAAGTCGTCGAAGGCGATGGTCTGCGCACGGATGAAGCCGCGCTCGAAGTCCGTATGGATG
>CAYNWR010000257.1:0-4717 GCA_964400915.1 uncultured Burkholderiaceae bacterium | reverse complement strand
TCTGCCCGGTGATCGGCAAGATCTGGATCGGCGTGATGCCCAACGAGCACACCAACGTCATCGGGCTGTCCAAGTACGCGCGCCTGGCCGAATGGGTGATGGGGCGTCCGCAGATTCAGGAGGAAGCCGTTGTGCAACTGGCCGACCTCATCATGGAGAAAACCCAGCCCGATGGCCTGGCCATCGTGATGGAGGCCACCCACTATTGCATGGCCTGGCGCGGTGTGAAGGACATGGACAGTCGCATGATCAACTCGGTGATGCGCGGCGTGTTCCTCAAGGATTCGGCCTTGCGGCGCGAGTTCCTGGCCCTGATCCCCAAGCGCGGCTGAGCGAGGCGACCATGCTGGTGCGTTTGATCTACACAAGCCGCGCCTTGGGCGCGGGCGATGGTGACGTCGAGGCCATCCTCGCTGCTGCGCGTGCCAACAACCCGGGCCAGGGCATCACCGGCGTGCTGTCGCACGGCAACGGCATCTACCTGCAGGCGCTGGAAGGTGGCCGAATGGCGGTCAACGCCTTGTACGGGCGCATCCAGCGCGACACACGCCATCAGGACGTCGTGCTGCTGCACTACGAGGAGATCGCCGAACGGCATTTCGGCGGGTGGACGATGGGGCAGGTCAACCTGTCGCGGCTCAATGCGTCCATCGTTCTGAAGTACTCGGAGCGTGCTGAACTTGATCCGTACGCGGTGTCCGGTCGGGTCTCGCTGGCCTTGCTGGAGGAATTGATGGCCACGGCGGCCATCATGGGGCGCGCCTGAAATACCTGCGGCGCACCTGACACCCAGCGGCACCCCACCGACCTCAGCCAGGCCGATGCGGCTGACACGCCGGATTCAACGCGTTGGTGCCGCAGCGGTAATCACACCCTCGTCGATCTTGCCAGCCAACTGGGCGATGGCCAAGGCGGCCGGGCTGCCGGGCGCCGTCGAAAAGAGCAACTGCCGGCGCATGATGGCGTCGCGAACCGATGGGTCGGCGGGGATGTCACCCGCATGGATCAGCCGCACCGCCTTGCCCCCATTGGCGTGGCTCACAAAACGATCCAGCACCTGCTGCAACTGGCCCGTGATCGCACGGCCATCACCCGGACGGGCCGCCTGATTGACCACCAGACGAATCACCGTGCGGTGCTGCTGCATCGACAGGACCTTGATGGCCGCATAGGCATCGGTGAGTGAGGTGGGCTCGGGCGTGGCCACCAGCAGCACATCGCTGGCCAACGACACGGCAAACAGCACCACGTCGGAGATGCCAGCGCCGGTGTCGAGCAGCACCACGTCGTACAAGGGCAGGATCGAGTGGATCACGCGCAGGAACTCGTCGCGCACCTCGGTCGTCAGACGCGAGTACTCGACCATGCCCGATCCGGCCAGCAGAACCGAGAAACCACCGGGCGCCTTGACCACCGCCTGCTCCAGCGTGGCCTTGCCCGTGAAGACATCGTGCAGGGTGATCTTGGGATGCAGGTTGAGCACGACGTCCAGATTGGCCAGGCCCAGGTCGGCGTCGAGAACCAACACGCGATGACCGCGCCGCGCGAGTGCTGCCGCCAGATTGGCCGACACGAAGGTCTTGCCCACACCGCCCTTGCCGCTGGTGATGGCAATGACTTTGGCGCCGGGGGGCTGTTTGACGTCAGGACTGCTCATGGGGCATCAGTTGGACAGGGGCCCGCCATCGGACACAGCGGTTTCGCCCCACAGGGCGGGCTCGATCCCCAGGTGGCCGAACAGCAGGTTCTTCTCTTCGGCGGTCACGGTGCTGTCGGGCTGCTCTTCGATACAGACGCGGTTGCGGCCGCTTGACTTGGCCTGGTACAGCTGCGCGTCGGCACGGTCGACCCACAGCAACCGTGTGGAGCGGATCCATTCGAGCGCAAACGCACCACCGATGCTCACCGTGACATGCAGGTCCACACCGGGGGCGACGTGCACGGGAGTGGCCTCGATGCTTCGCCGGATGCGTTCGGCCACGGTGCGACCGAACGAGGCTTGGCAGCAGGGCAGGATCACGGCAAATTCTTCGCCTCCATACCGAGCCAGGGTGTCCATCGGGCGCACACAGGTGGCCAGCGTGCGCGCCACCGACTGCAGCACCAGATCGCCCGCGGGGTGGCCATGGGTGTCGTTGACCGCCTTGAAGCGATCCACATCGAGCATGAGCAGCAGTGCCGCCTCGCCCGAGCGCGCCACGCGGTCGATCTCGCGATCGATCACGGCATTGAATTGGCGCCGGTTGGCAAGGCCCGTCAGCGGGTCCTTCTGCGAAAGCTCGCACAGGCCATCGATGAGGGCCTGCAACTGAGCGGTGTTCTGGACCGCAGGCAAGCCCGGCACGGCCGCAGGATCGACGTCGCCGCCCATGCGCGGCGCCAGCAGCGCCCGCGCCACATCCAGACGCAATTCGTCCAATTGGAAGCAGTTGGGCGATGGGGACTCGGACACGAGGGGGGCTAGTGACGGTGGGATGACGGTGCTCGCCGGCTTGGCGCAATGAGTGTAGCAGTGGCTTGTGTCATTGGGGGGTGCTATCGGCCTTCAATTGCGCGAAGGCGGCCAGGGCTTCTGCGTCGGTTCGGTAGGTGCAAAACCAGGGGCCCGCGTCGAACGCGCCGGCGCGACGCAACAGCGTCTCGACGGGCAGTTTGATGCCACTGACGTGCAGGGTCACGCCCCGTTCGGCCAGTTGGCGACGCACGTTGACGAAGGCCTCGACACCACTGACATCGATGCGATTGATCGGTTGAGCCATCACACAAACGTGCGCCGTGGATGGGTGGCGCGCCAGGTGCTCGGTGATGCAGCGCTCGAACGCCGCCGCCGAGGCGAAATCCAGTTCGTCGTCCATGCGCAGCGCAAACAGCTGCGGCGCCAGCGGCGGCAGCTTCCACAGATGTCGATCGCGCAGGCTGCCGTCGGGATGCAGTCCCAGTTCGATGATGCGGGGGTGCAGTCGGTGATGCAGGAACTGGATCAGGCCCAACATCACGCCGGCCAGGACCCCCCAGTAGATGGCCGGTGCGCTGAACAGGGTGATGGCAAAGGTGGCCATCGCGCACCCGCCTTCGACGCGATCGACCCGCCACACGTTCAACAGCGCCTGCGGCTGCAGCAGCGTCCATACCGCAGCCACCACGATGGCGGCCAGCACGGCGCGTGGCACCAGGGCCAGCACGGGCAAGAGCCAGAGCAGGGCCGGTACGATGAGCAAGGCCGCGAACACCGACGACCAGGGGCCGCGGGCCCCTGCGTTGAGCAAGATGGCGGAACGCGAGAACGAGGTGCTGGTGGCGAAGCTGCCGCAAAAGGCCGAAGCGATCTTGGCCAGGCCCTGGCCCAGCAGATCCTGGCTGGTGTCCCACAGGCGCCGCTCCAGGCGGCATTCGGCGCGGGCACTCGAAGCCGTCTCAAGGAAACTCACGAGGGCGATCACCAGGGCCGGCAGGACCAGCACCGACAACTTGTCCCAGCCGAGCCAGGCAGGCATCACCAGATCGGGCAGGCCATCGGGCAGGCTGCCCACCACGGCACCACCCGGGGCGTAGCCGGTGGCGGCCGACAGGCCGGCGGCTGCGCCCACGATCGCCACCACCATTGGCCAGCGTGGCACCAGACGCCGGGCCACCAGCAGAACCGCCAGGGCCACCAGCCCGAAGGCGCCACCGCGCGCATCCCAGGCCTGCAGGGACACCAACTGGGACCAGCCTGCAAACCCGAGCATCGTGGGCACCTGCGATGCAATGATCAGCAATGCCGCTGCCTGCGTGAAGGCCAGGAGCACGGGCGAACTCACCAGGTTGAGCACCCAGCCAAAGCGCACCGCCCCAAGCAAGGCCTGCACCCCACCGGACAACAGGGCCAGCCAGACGGCCATCTGCACATAGGCTGCGCTGCCGGGGTCGGCGTGCTGGGACAGCGAGGCACTCACCAACAGGCAGGTCAAGGCCGTCGGCCCCACCGACAGGCGCGAGGACGCCCCGAACATCACCGCGATGACCGATGGCAGCAGGGCCGCATACAGACCGGTCACCAACGGCATGCCGGCCAGCGCGGCGTAGGCGACCGATTGAGGGATCATCACCAGCGCCACCGACAGGCCGGCAAGGGCCTCGTTGCGCATCAATGCGCTGGTCAGGCGCGGCCAGGAAAGAAAGGGCAGCCAGCGGGACGGTTGGGTCATCGGCCCTGTTTCACTGGATCAGCGCTGCGGCATGTCCGCCTGCGAATAGCCCAGGCTCACCGTGGCGTCGGGCGGAATGGCGGGCATGGTCTCGTTCCAGTCCTGCCATTGTTCGCTCATGCGGGCCAGGCGCTGCGGATCGCGCTTGCCCAGGTTGGCGCGCTCCCGTGCGTCGCTGTCGATGTCGAACAGGTAGTCGTGTCCGTCAACGCGCAGGTATTTCCATTGGTCGACACGCAGGGCACGCTGGCCGCGGTGGTTCATGCGCCAGGCCATCGGGCGCTCGAATTCCTGTCCTGCCGCGCGCAGCACCGGCAGCACGGAAACCCCATCGAGCGGGTAGTCCGGGTGGGCTGCAACGCCCGCCACGTCCAGCAGCGTTGCCGACCAGTCCATGGTCATGCAATGCTGGGCACTGGTGCGCCCGGGGGCGATCACGGCGGGCCAATGACCAATCCAGGGGACACGGATGCCACCTTCGGTGAGATCCATCTTGCCGCCCACCAGCGGCCAGTTGTCCGAAAAGCGCT
>CAYNWR010000256.1:0-4732 GCA_964400915.1 uncultured Burkholderiaceae bacterium | reverse complement strand
GCGATCAGCGACGGCTTCGGCACCATGCCCATCAGGCTGTTGCGTCGACGCGCAATCAGCCACAAGGTCACGATCGGAACGAGAAAGCCATGGGTGTAGGTTTCCGAGCGCCACCAGATCGCCGCCATGGCTGCGGCGGTCTTCCCATAAACCGCAAGGGTCAGCACCAGCAAGACCAGCAGGACGACCAGCGCGGCGCTCAACGACGGTGATGGCAGCCGCCGGGCGAGTTCGGATTCGCGATTCATGCGCGGATGCCTATTGAGGACAAATGGCCGTCAAATGCCGATCAAGGCCAGCCAGATGCGCCCGCCAACTGTATTGAGCCAGGACCAGCTCACGCGCCAGGCGTCCGTCACTTTGCGCCCGTTGAGGGTCGGCCAACAGGCGCTCGATGCCCGCGACATAGTCGGCTTCTGTATCGGCCTCATACAATCCGGAGGGCGCACCGCTGGTGACAATGGCTTGCTTGCAGGCCGTGGACGTGAGCACGGGCCGAGCCATCGCCATCGCTTCAAGAATCTTGTTCTGGACGCCTCTTGCGACACGCAGAGGTGCCACGACGATCCGCGCACCCTGCAGATAGGGCCTGACATCGGGTACGGTGCCGGTGACCACCACATGCGGCGAGGCCAGGGCCTTGACTTCCGAACTGGGGCTGCGCCCAACCACATAGAAGCGCAGCTTGGGGTGTGTGGGCAGAAGCCTGGGAAGAATGTCCTTGCTGAACCAGATGGCCGCGTCGATGTTGGGCCAGTAGTCCATGGCACCCGTGAATACCAGCGGAACCTCACCGTCGGCGAAAGGACAGTTACTGCCGATCGCGGGATCGAAATACGCGGCATCCACACCATTGCACAAAGCATCCACCTGGCCTTTGCATTCCGGTGCCAGCGTCTCGAACAACTCGACCTCGCGGGGCGTCACGAGAAAGCTGCGGCGGGCACGCCGGACCGTCGCCCGCTCAAACTCAAGCAGTTGCGTTCCCTCACGACGGTATACCCAGGACATCGGCCACCGGTGCTTGCTGGAATATTGGGTCCATTTGGCAGAGTCGACGTCCACCAAGTCGACCAGCATTGGAACGTTCTTGGGTGAGTACATCGCCATCACCGACGAAAAGACAATGCTCGCATCAAAGGAATGCTGCCGGGCGATCTGTTCTACCCACGCCGCCATGGACACACTTCGGTAGTAGGCCAGCGACAAGGCCTCGTTTCGAAGCAAGCCTGTCAGGCTGCGGATTCGAGCCAGCCGGGGGTCAAGCTTTTCCACATACATGCCGGCGCAATACCGCTCCAAGGCCTGCAAGTGCTGTGCATCCTCCGGATCGTCCATGAAGGTGCCCAGGTAGACGCGATGCTGTCGCGCCAGATGCTCCAGCAGATGAAACGATCGAACCTTGTCGCCCTTGTTGGGCGGATAGGGCATGCGGTGAACGAGGTACAACAGTTCGGCCACGTCGCTGCTTCAACCGAGGTTGCGCACGATGAAGGGTCCAAGCCAATTGGCGAAGCCAATGGGCAGCCTGCGCCAGGTGGCAATCAGCAAGCGATATTTGGCGTTGGCCGGGTTGTTCTGGGGAATCGAATCGCGTCGATATAGGCGATATTCGTAGTGCAGAGGGCTTGGCTCGAAGCCCCAGTTCTTCTTGAAGGCGTAGGAGCCGGTGCCCTGCTTGCTGCGGCCATAGTCAAATACCCGGCATCCGCGCTCTCGGGCGCGACGCATCAGCTCCCAATACTTGAAGTCGTTGGCGGCCAGATCGCGTGCGGCAAGTGCGTCGCCAGCATAGTAGGGAAGAATTTCGTCGCGAAAGTAGAAGCTCAGGACACTGCTGAGCACTTGGCCATCGGGCCCCGATACGGTCAGGACCTCGCAATCCTTCCCAAAGGTGTCAAACAGCGCCTGAAAGTAACGTTTGGGCATGGCGGGCGTTCCATGCCGATGCACGTTGTCGGCGTATACATCGAAGAATCGATTGGGGTTGTTCTCCAATTGGGCCGTCAACCCGTTCTTGATGCCTTTTCGCACCATCGCCCGCTGCTTTCGCGGGATGGCCTGCATGTTGGCGTCGTCGGTGTCGAGCAGGGTCTTGCGGAACGTGACATAGAGATCCTGGGTTGGCCAATCGGCGTGCCGCGCGCCGATGTTGCGATATTCCAGGTGATCGACGCCCAGTTCCTGTGCGAGCACGTGGGCCGCATTCTCCAAAGCCACGACCGCATCCTCTCGACTGGCTGCCACACCGCCATAGACGGCAAACGGCAGGCTGGCCAAAGCGTTTCCGAACAACCAGCTCTTGACCTGTGCCAACGGCAAGATGCCCACCATGGCGCCATCTGACTCGGCATACAGGTAGGTTGTGGGATGGCGGAATACGTCGCGCAAGACACGCTGCCAGCCCGAACGATGAAAGAAACTGGCGCTTGCGCACGCCTGAACAAAGGCATCCCAGCGCTGTTCGTTCTCGGTGTCGCCCGGAATCAGGGTCTTGATGTGAATCATCAATGCACGAGCGCGGGACGCAGAAAGACTTCGTCCATTCGACCCCACCGAAAATCATCGAAGAGGCGGCAGAGCTTGGGCTCCATGCGGCTGAGGTTGACATAGTGGCGAAACCGCGTCTTGGTGTCGATGCCCGCAACAACCGGTTGCCCCGGATCGATTTCCCAGGGATGGAAATAAAAGATACCTGGCTTCTGGTCGGCTTGATTGACTCTTTGCAACAACCAGCGCGAGACCGCGTAGGGGAACAGGCGGAAGTACCCCCCTCCACTCGACGGCAGGTTTCGGTTCAGCAATCGGACGGTGGTAACGGGAATTTCAAGCAGTTCGCTGCGGGCCTGGAACGCAAATCGTGGAGCATCCGGCATGCCGTAGTGGTCGTGCTGGATGGGGTAGATGCTTGAGCTGTATTTGTATCCGGCGTCCGCCAGACAATCAAAAGCCCACAAGTTTGCGGCACCAATTGAGAAACTCGGCGCCCGATAGCCACGAACCTCAATGCCACCGATGTCTTCCAGCAAAGCCTTGGCTCGTTGAATGTCCTGGACAAACGCATCTTGGGTCAAGTCGCTGGCGCGCTCATGGCCATACCCATGGCTTGCCAGTTCATGGCCTTGCTCCACCAGTTGCCGGACCAGCCCTGGATACCGCTTGGCAATCCAGCCCAAGGTGAAGAAGGTCGCCTTGATGCCACGAGCATCCAGCAACTCCAGGATGCGATAGACATTGCGCTCCACGCGGCATTCGCACGAATCCCAGGCGCTGCGCTGGATGTACGGCGCCATCGCGGACACCTGGAAGTAATCTTCCACATCGATGGTCAACGCGTTGACGATTGGCGGTGCAATGGATGCGCCGGTGTTCATGTCTTGCCCGCCTCCTCGGGCTGGCCGGCACCAGCCACCAACTTGTGCAGCACGGCAAGTACCTCGAGGTTGATGCGCTCAACGCGCAGCAAGCTGCGCTCGAGCCTTTGCAGGCGATCACCCTGGAACTCCTGGCTCAGGCCATTGAGTTGAGCGGACAAGGAATGCGCCAGATCGCCAGAAATGCGCAGTGGCGTGCCCGGAGTGTCCAGGCCAGCGCCGTTGGCAACACCATCGGTGGGCGCCATCCCAGGCCCCGCAGACGCAGCGACCGAACCTACCTCGTCACGAATTTCGCATGCCACCTCGATCACATCGCCTCGCCCGAGGATCTCCTTGCCGGCCAAGTACCCCAACAGCATCAGTCGATCGCAGAGGTTGTTGATGCGACGCGGGATACCGCCGCTGGCGGCAAAGATCTCCTGAAAGGCCTCGGCATCAAACACCTGCCGCGCACCACCCGCACACTTGATGCGGTGCTCTATATACCCTTGCGTGTCCTCTTGATCCAGCGATCCGATGTGACAGGCGGCGATCACACGCTGGCGCAGCTGTTGCATCGAAGGATCCTGAAGAATCTGCCGGAACTCCGGCTGGCCAACCAGGAAGCTCTGCAGCAGCGCCTGCTTGCCGAACTGAAAGTTGGACAGCATCCGAAGCTCTTCGACCGCGCCGGGCTTGAGGTTCTGCGCCTCGTCGACAATCAGCAGGCAACGCTTGCCTTGGGTTGTCTGGCTGATCAGGAACACCTCGATTGCCATCAGCAGATCGGCCTTGGTCACATCCTTGGTGCGCACGCCGAACGCCGCCCCAACCATCCGCAAGGTGTCTTCGGCTTCCAGCTGGGTGCTCACCAGGTGAGCCGCAACCACATTGTTGGGATTCAAACCATCGATCAGTCCACGAACAATGGTCGTCTTGCCAGCACCGATTTCACCCGTGATGACGATGAAACCCTCATTGCGCAGGACCCCATAGTCAAGGTACGCTTTGGCGCGGCGATGCTGCTTGCTGCTGAAATAGAACGTCGGGTCCGGATTTAACTGAAAGGGCTTTGTATTCAGGCCCCAATATGCTTCGTACATAAATCAGAACCGCAGGCTCAAATTACCCGTCACGGCAGTTTCGCTGTAATTGTTGGTGACGCCTTCAGCCTGCACCCGCCTCGCACCCAGGGTTGCGCTTGCTTTTTCACCAAGCTTGGACGTCAATGTCAGATTGAAGGAAGTGGTTTTGCCTTCCTGACCCGTCGAGCTTCCTTTGCTGATTTGCCTCGCCCCCAATATCGCCAGCGAGTGTTGCGGTGAAAGTTTGTACGCATAGTTCACCGAAAAACCGGTCTGGCGAACCGAGGTGTT
>CAYNWR010000255.1:0-4757 GCA_964400915.1 uncultured Burkholderiaceae bacterium | reverse complement strand
CTGGATGCCGGCCTTGTGCTTGTCAAATCGCAAGTCCGGGTCCAGGCCCGTCATGCCCACGTACACACAGGGTTTGCCGTCCACGTAGTCGGGGTTGCAACGGCGGAACTTGGCCTCGTGCAGCACGTCCTTGGACAGCTCGATCACATACACGTGGTAGTGCGCCTGGCCCATCTGGCGACGACGTGTGGCCATCTGCCCGCGCGCCCGATCAAACCGCGTCGACTTGCTGCAAATCGCGCCCGCCCTGCGACCGTGCCTAGAACGACGAACCCGGCTGCGCGAGGAACGCCCGTTCGTCGGGCGTCGATGGCCGCCCGAGGATGGCGTTGCGATGCGGGTAGCGGCCGAAGCGTTCGATGATGGCCAGGTGCTGCTGCTCGTAGCGCAGGTTGTCTTCCAGCCCTGGCTGCGCAAACAGCCGCAGCGCCTGCTGATGAACCAGCAGTGATTCGCTGTGCATGTAGGGCATGTACACAAAGCGCCGCTGCGCCAGCGGCAGGGCGGTGTCCTGGCCAGCGGCCACCAGCTCTTGCGCCAGCACCAGGGCCAGCGCATCCTGAGCGAAGGCACGCGGGGTGTCGCGGTGGATGTTGCGCGAGAACTGATCGAGCAGCACGATCTCGGCCAGCCGACCCGCCGGTGTAGCGCGCCAGGCCCACAGCTCGCAGCGGGCCGCAGCATCGAGCACGGCGGCAAATCGCTCGCGCATTGCGGCGTCCAGCGCCGCATCCTTGGCGAAGTGCTGCGGGGGTGTGAGTTCGTCGAACCAGAAGTGAAGGATGTGCTGGGCGTCCATCGGCAAAGGATAGTTCAGATGTGGGATCGCAGGGCGCCCGGCCCCTGCGCCGGGTTCCTCATGCGTTCCTAAATCGTCACCCGCCACAGGGGCCGGGCGCCCTGCGATGGGTGGCGACTGGGTGGCTGTCAACACTTTTTCGAATGCATTTGGCCTGTAGCGAGCGTCGATGCTTCACTGTTTGCTATCAAAATTGAAACCCTGGGCAGGCACTACCATTCAGAAAACCATTCGATGTCCATCACATGCCAACCACGACGCCGCCAAGCCAGACAACCCGCCCACTTGCCACCACGCCGCGCCAGCCGTACCCGATCGGCACAGCGGGCCAGTCCTGGGGCGAGGCCGAGCGCTTGCAGTGGCGGGCGCGCCAGGTGCGCCAGCGGCTGTATGCCGACGATGTGGCCAGCCGCGTCGAGCGCCTGCGCGATCGTTTTGACCTGCTGACCTATGGCGAGCTGGCCTACGGCGATCTGCACTACGCCTTGCTTGCCATTCGCAGCCGCGCATGGCGTGACGACCGCCCCAGCCTGCTGGTGACCGGGGGCGTGCATGGGTACGAAACCAGCGGCGTGCTGGGCGCGCTGCAGTTTGTCGAAGAACAGGGCCAGGCATCTGCCGAACAGGTGAATTGGCTGGTGGTGCCCTGCGTCAGCCCCTGGGCCTACGAACACGTGCAGCGTTGGAACTTCGACACCGTCGATCCCAACCGGTCGTTTCGCGAGGCCAGCCCGGCGCTGGAGTGTGCGGCCCTGATGCGCCTGGTGGCGCCGCTGCGCGGGCGCTGGACGGCACACATCGATCTGCACGAAACCACCAACAGCGACGAGACCGAGTTCCGGCCCGCCGTGGCCGCGCGCGACGGCAAGGTGTTTGAGCCCGGCACCATCCCCGACGGCTTCTACCTGGTGGACGATGCGGCCAACCCGCAGCCTGCGTTTCAGCAGGCCATCATCGACGCGGTGGCGCGCGTGACCCACATCGCACCGGCCGACACACGCGGCACCATCATCGGCTGTCCCATTGCGGCGCCCGGCATCATCCGGCTGTCCCTGCAGACGCGGGGGCTGTGCGCCAACGCCAGCCTGGCGCGCTACACCACCACCACCGAGGTCTACCCCGACAGCCCCCGCGCCACCCCCGAGCAATGCGCGGCCGCGCAGGTGGCTGCGGTGCGGGCAGCGCTGGCGCATGTGAGCAACTGACGCGGCGGGCGGCGAGCGCGGGCAAGGGCCGAGCGACCGCGCCAACGGTCGCCCACCTCACTGCTTCACATACCCCACCGCCGCCAGCAACTTGCCCCAGGCGGCATGGGCTTCCTTCACGGTGGCGGCGTATTCCGTCGGCCCCGCCCACTTCGGCTCCACGCCGCCCGTGCGGAATTCGTCGCGCACGGCGGGCATGGCCATCACCGTGCGTGCGGCATCGGCCAGCCGGGCAACGGTGGCCGCCGGCATGGCCGCCGGGCCGAGCAGGCCCAGCGAAGTGTCGATGTCCATGCCCTCGATGCCCAGTTCCGACATGGTGGCGAGTTCTGGAAACAGATCGGTGCGGCGCGGCGACACCACGCCCAGCAGCCGCACCTGGCCCGAGCGCATCAACTGCGCAGCAGCGGACGAGGACGCGAACTGGATCTGCACGCGGCCGGCGATGAAATCCTTGGCCACGTCGCTGGCGCCCTTGTAGGGCACGTGCACCATGTCCACGCCGGCCTGCTTGCACAGCATCTGGCCGAACACATGGGCCGACGTGCCCGTGCCCTGCGACACGTAGTTCAGCTCGCCCGGGTGCTTCTTGGCGTAGGCCACCAGTTCGGCCAGCGTGTTGGCGGGCACACCCTTGTGCAGCACCAGCACCACCGGCCCCAGTGCCACCTGTGCCACCGGCGTGAAATCCTTGAAGGGGTCGTACTTGACCGCAGCCATGCTGTGCGGCAGTTGCGCCACGGTGGACGCGGGCGTGTACATGAGGGTGTGGCCATCGGGTGGGGCCTTGACCAGCTCGGTGGCGCCGATCATGGTGCCGGCGCCGGGCTTGTTGTCCACGATGACGGGAACACCCAGCAAGGTGGCCATGTGCTGGGCCAGCATGCGGGCCTGGATGTCGGTGCCGCCACCTGCCGGATACCCCACGATGATCTTGATGGTGCGTCCGCCCAGCGGAAAGGCGGCCGCGGGCAGGCTCGCGGCAAGCAAGGACGTGAGCACCAGGCGGCGGCGAATGGATGAGTGGGTGCGCATGATGGCTACTCCAGGGCAGGGTGGTCGCCAGTGTGCCCGCCGCCTTCAGTCGATCGTCATGCCGGTTTCCCGGATCAGTGGTGTCCAGCGCGTGCGTTCGGCCAAGAGCTTGGCACCGTATTCGGCCGCGTTGCCGCCCAACGGCTCCAGGCCCATCTGATGCAGGCGCTGCACCACCGCAGGCACCGCCAGCGCGGCCGTGAAGGCAGCGGCGTACTCGGCCACGATGGGCTGCGGCGTGCCGAACCTGGCAAACAGGCCAAAGGACGTGACGGCCACAAAACTGGCGTGGCCCAGCTCGGTGAAGGTGGGGATGTCGGGCGCCAGCGGTGAACGCGCTTCGCTGGCAATGGCCAGGATGCGCAGCTTGCCCGCGCGGTGGTCGGCCAGGTAGTCGGGCATGATCGACGCGCTGGCCGGAATCTGCCCACCCAGCAGGTCTGCCAACAGCGGCGAACCCCCCTTGTAGGGCACATGCTGGGCGTCGACGTTGAGTGATTTGCGAATCTGATAGACCAGCAGCGAGGCCAGGCCCGCCGGGCTGGGCGTGCCGATGGAACCCAGCTTGGGGTTCTTGCGCAACTGCTCGATGAACTCGGCAAAGGTGGTGATGCCCAGCGAGCTGTTGACGGTGATGCCGTGCGGCGCTGCGGCGCAATTCACCACGGGCGTGAGGTCCTTGTCGGAATCAAAAGGCGGCTTCTTGGAGAACATGGGCAACAGCGAGATGGCCGAGCTGGGCGCCATCAGTAGCGTGGAACCATCCGCCTCGAATTGCTTGAGGTGCTGAACGGCCACGGCGCCACCACCCCCCGGCTTGGATTCGACCACCACCTGCCGGTCCATGCGCGTGCGGATCTGTTCGCCCAAGGTGCGCGCCAGCACGTCCGACGAGGTGCCAGGCGGCACGGTCAGCAAAATGGTGAGGCGCTTGGTCTGGGCGCGTGCGATGCCGGGAACGCCGACCAATGGCAAGCTGGCGAGGCCCGCGACGAAGCGGCGCCGGCTGCGCCTGAAGGATATTGCGGTGAGGGTTTGGGGGGTCATGTGGGTCTCCTGGTTCGGGTCAGTTCTTGGGACAGCCCAGGCGCGAGGCGTCAAACGCGCCAGTGAGCCAAGGCGCGGCGGGCTCAGGGCTCGCCGCGGCGCGTGCGGGCCAGTTGGCGGGCTTCGAATTCGTGCACCTTCTCCGGCCGCAGCGTGCGGTACACCGGGGCCACCGTGCGGTCTTCATCCACCAGCGTGATGCGGTCGATCTCGGTCAGGTCGTCGGGCGTGAAGCGGATGGCGAGTGCGCCCATGTTCTCCTGCAATTGCGCCGGTGAGTCGGCGCCCGCGATCACATTGAACATGGCCGGACGCGAGAGCATCCAGGCCAGCGCCATCTGTGCCAGCTTCCAGCCGCGCGATCGGGCGAAGGCGGCCAGTTTCTCCTGCACATCCCAGTTGCGCGGCGTGTGCCAAGAGGCCGTGGACGGGCTGGTGGCCGCGCGGGTGCCGGCGGGCACGGGCACGCCACGCTGGTAGGTGTCGGTCAGCATGCCGCCGGCCAGCGGAAAGTACGAGGTCATGCCAATGCCGTACTTGACGCAGAAGGGCTCCATGCGCTTTTCAATGTCGCGGTACAGCAGGTTGTAGAAATCCTGCGTGCTCACGAAGCTGGCCACGCCCAGGCTGCGGGCGATGTGGTGCGCCTCGCACAGCTCCCATTCGTAGAG
>CAYNWR010000254.1:0-4770 GCA_964400915.1 uncultured Burkholderiaceae bacterium | reverse complement strand
TGTAGCCGATGCGGTCGTAGACCTTGACGTGATCCTCCAGCACGTGGCCGAAGATCAGCAGGTACATCACCGCCGTGAGCACCGGGGCCGCCACGGTCTGGAAGCTGACTTTCCAGAACCGCAGGACCTCCTTGTACAGCAGGGTTCGCCAACCAAGCATCGATGTCATGGCGAGGCACCACCATGGGATGTTGGCGCGGCCTGGCTGCCGCCGGCATCGGATGCACCGCCTTGTGCTCCCATCAGGTCGAGAAACACGTCTTCCAGATCGGCATTGCGAATCTCAACGTTCTCGGCTTTCAACCCCGCCTCGCGTAGCGCTGCCAGGTGGCGTTCGACTTCCAGTGCGTCGTGTGCGGGCAATTGCACCACACGTCCGGTGACACGCGCCAGTTTGCGCAGGGCAGGCGGCAATTGCCCGTCGAGTTTCATGCGCAGCACATGGCTGGACGAGCGTTTGAGCAGCTCGCTGGTTGCGGCCAAGGCGATCACACGCCCCTGCTTGAGCATGGCGATGCGGGCACAAAGTGCCTCGGCCTCTTCGAGGTAGTGGGTCGTCAGCAGCACGGTGTGGCCTTCGCGGTTCAGCCGCGCGATGAATTGCCACAAGGTCTGGCGCAGTTCGACATCGACACCGGCCGTGGGTTCGTCAAGAACGATGACACGCGGTCTGTGCACCAAGGCTTGCGCCACCAGGACGCGGCGTTTCATCCCGCCGGACAACTGTCGCATGTTGGCACCGGCCTTGTCCTGAAGACCCAACTGCTCCAGCAATTCATCGATCCAGGCGTCGTTGCGCTTGATCCCGAAATAGCCCGACTGAATACGCAGGGTTTCGCGGACACTGAAAAACGGATCGAAAACAAGCTCCTGTGGAACCACCCCCAACACACGACGGGCCTGGGCGTAGTCAGCATGCACGTCGAATCCATGGACACGCACCTGTCCCGACGTGGCCCGTGCCAAGCCGGCAAGAATGCTGATCAACGTGGTCTTGCCCGCACCATTGGGGCCCAGCAGGCCGAAGAATTCACCTTCTTCGATGTCAAAGCTGACGCCATCCAGCGCCTGGACACCGGTTCCTGACTTGCCTTTGGCCGCGGGATAGGACTTGCAGACGGATGAGAACGAGATGGCGGCCATTGGAGAAAACCCCGATTCTACGGAATCGCGGGTTTCGACATCAGTAGGTCGGCGATCCCATAAAGCGACGCGAGCTTGATCAGGCGCGGCGATAGGCCTGTCACTTCGAGAGGAACCTGGCGCCTCGCCGCCTCGCGAAC
The DNA here is from genome assembly GCA_964400915.1 of uncultured Burkholderiaceae bacterium. Taxonomy (GTDB): domain Bacteria; phylum Pseudomonadota; class Gammaproteobacteria; order Burkholderiales; family Burkholderiaceae_C; genus CAYNWR01. The sequence continues at coordinate 3,487 of CAYNWR010000254.1, read as the reverse complement.
AAGCCCGAGAAGCATCGCCAGGGCGCCCGAATCGAAAGTCTGCAGCGACGATGCGTCGACCAGCAGACTGCGCCCGCCAGCGCCTGCGCCTTCTGCGCAGAGGGCCTGCAGCTGGTTCAAGGCCTGAACGGCCACGGCAGCGACATTGCCGAGATCGACCCGCTGGGGCAAGCTGATGCTCGCCAGCGCGGATTCGGCCAGTGCAGGCCCTGCGCGCCCATCAGCCATCAACTGCGCCGTGCATTGGACTTGTTGCGATCGGCCAGCGCGGCAATCAGGCCGTCGATGCCGCGGGCATTGATCTCCTGCGCAAACTGGCTGCGGTAGGTTTCGACCAACCAGACGCCCAACACATTGAGGTTGTAGATCTTCCAGCCGGCGCCCTGGCCTGGCGTTTTCTCGAGGCGATAGTCCAGCTGAATCGGTTCGCCGCGTCCGCGGATCTCCGTGCGCACGACCAGCTCGGTATCGTCCGCTGCCGACCGCAACGGCTTGATGGTGATCGTTTGGTCGGTGACTTGTGACAACGCACCGGAATACGTGCGCACGAGCAGGGTCTTGAACTCGTCCTGCAAGCGCCTTTGCTGGTCGGCACTGGCCTGGCGCCACATCGGCCCGACGGCTGAAGCGGTCATGCGCTGGAAGTTGACATTGGGCATGATCAACTTGTCAACGAGCGCCGAGATGCGCGTGACATCGCCGCCCTGGATGGCCTTGTCACCGCGGATCGCCTCCAATACTTCTGTTGACAACCGCCGAATCAGGACATCCGGTGCCTCGTCGGCCGCAATCGCGCTGTGCGGCGCGAGCCAGACCCCACCAACAAGGCCGAAGCCGATTGCTGCACGGAAACCAGCCGCCAGCGCCTTGCGGCGATCCACCACTTCAAACTGCATACAGGTTGTCCTCGTGACTCAGGGCTTGTCGCCTTTGGGGGAATCTTCAGGCAATTCACCGTCATAGATGTCGTTGCGCCGTCGCTGCAAGAACGCATCGCGGATGAATGAATATTTGTCCAGCGCGGCTTCTTCCACAACGTTTTCGGTGCGCAGCAGGTTGGCACGGCCATCGACTGCGCGCAGCAGATACATGCTGTTGCGCGTGGTGCCCCCCTCAAAAGCGGACAGCAGATTGCCACGCGCATCGAACGGAAGGGCCAGGGCATCGCGCACCGTCGATGGACCAAAAAAAGGCAGCACCAGGTAAGGGCCGGAGGGCATGCCCCATCGGCCCAGGGTCTGGCCAAAATCCTCGTAGTGGCGTTCGATACCCATCTCGCTGGCCACGTCGATCAACCCCCCCAAACCCATGATCGTGTTGACATTGATGCGCATCCAGGTCTCTGCAGCCGCCTGGATCTTGCCTTGCAGCAGGCTGTTGACAGCGTTCCAGACATCGCCCAGGTTGGCAAAGAAGTTGTGGACACCGGTACGAACCAGCGACGGGGCCACGTGTTCATACCCGCGGGCGGCAGGTTTGAGCACAGCCGCATCCAAGCCTTCATTGAACCGAGACATCCCACGGTTGAACCGCTCCATCGGATCGCGATCAGCCGAAACGCCAGGTGCTGCAGCGCAGGCCGTGAGCAGCACGACACAGCCGACCCAGAGAGCGCGCCTCAACCAGCTCAGAACGTTGGCCGTCCCCACCGCATGGGCGATCCTGATGGCCACTGCCGACCACCACTTGCCCAGGCCAAAGTTCATCGGATTTGATTCCTTCATTGCTTTTCCTTGGTCCCTGAACCTGCACCGTCGGCTGCCTTGTTGTAGAGGAATTGGCCGATCAGGTTCTCGAGAACGACCGCCGATTGGGTGGCGCCGATATTGTCACCAGCCGCAAGGCTCTTGTCGTCGGCGCCAGCCTCTATTCCGATGTACTGCTCTCCCAACAACCCACTGGTGAGGATCTTGAGGGAACTGTCCTTGGGAAACACATAACGTGATTCCAACGCCAGGGTCACCCGGGCCCGAAAACTCTTGTCATCGAATTCGATGGCTGCCACCCGCCCGACGACAACGCCAGAACTGCGCACGGCGGCCCGGGGCTTGAGGCCACCGATGTTGTCGAACTTCGCTGTGACCGCGTAGGTCGTTTGAAAGTTGAGGCTCAGCAGGTTGGCCGATTGCAAGGCCAGAAAGAGCAAGGCGGCTGCACCAAGCAGCACGAACAGGCCCACCCACACATCGTTCTTGTTTGCTTCCATCTTGAGCTTTCTGCGGTCAATCGAGCTTGGGCCGTTTCACGCGATGCTGAACATCATGGCCGTCAGAACAAAGTCCAGGCCCAGGACGAGCAAGGAGGCCATCACCACCGTGCGCGTCGTGGCACGCGAGACCCCCTCTGGCGTCGGGTGGGCAATGTAGCCCTGCAACAAGGCGACAAAGGTGACGGCCACGCCAAACACCACACTCTTGATGCACCCATTGCCAAGATCACGCCAGACATCGACGCCCCCTTGCATCTGACTCCAGAACGAACCGGAGTCAACTCCGATGAGTCCAACACCCACCAACCAGCTGCCCACCACACCCACGGCACTGAATACAGCCGCCAACAGGGGCATGACGATGATGCCTGCCCAAAAGCGCGGCGCCAGGACGCGCTGCACGGGGTCCACCGCCATCATGTCCATGGCACTGAGCTGCTCGCCGGCCTTCATCAGTCCGATGCCCGCTGTCAATGATGTGCCGGCCCGCCCGGCGAACAGGAGCGCCGTCACCACCGGGCCCAGCTCGCGCACGAGGCTCAAGGCTACCAAGAGGCCCAGGGCCTCGGCGGAGCCATAACGTTGCAAGGTGTAATAACCCTGCAATCCCAGCACAAAACCAACAAACAGGCCTGACACACCAATGATCGCCAGCGAATGATTCCCCAGGAAGTGAATCTGATCGACGACCAGGCGCAGACGCCGCATGCTGGCCCCAAAACTTACAACCAGGCGTGCAAAAAGACGGGCAGCCATGCCCATGCGCACCAAATGCATTCGCGTGGCCGCACCGATGCGTGCGAGCCCTCGCAGGGTCGCGTTCAAATGTCCTCCTTGGCAGTTGGCGTCACGCCGAAATCGCGAGCGATGCTTGGCCCCGGGTGGTGAAACCGAACCGGCCCCTCGGGGCTGGCCGTCACAAACTGGCGCACCAGGGGGTCTTCACTTGCGCTGACCTGCGCCGGCGTTCCGGCAACCGCCACGCGGCCATTGGCCAGCACAACCACCTGATCCGCGATGGCAAAGGTCTCGTGCAGGTCATGCGAGACAACGATGCTGGTCAAGCCCATGGTGTCATTGAGTTGCCGGATCAGTCGGGCCGCCGTCCCCAGCGAAATGGGATCCAAGCCGGCAAACGGCTCGTCATACATGATGAGTTCGGGGTCGAGGGCGATGGCCCGGGCCAGGGCAACGCGCCGCGCCATGCCGCCAGAAATTTCGGATGGCAACAGATCACGTGCACCGCGCAGGCCCACCGCCTCCAGCTTCATGAGCACG
>CAYNWR010000253.1:0-4772 GCA_964400915.1 uncultured Burkholderiaceae bacterium | reverse complement strand
TCCATCGCGCGCGCCATGCGCATCGTCAGCGCCAGCGAGCCTTCGTGCTCCAGCACCAGATCGGCCAGCACGTTCTGCATGAGGGGCTGCTGATTGAGCACGCGGCCGAAGGCCGAGCGCTGCGTGCAGTGGTGCAGCGCCAGCGAGACGGCCATGCGCTGGCCGGCCGTGGAGCCCACCATGCAGTCGAAACGCGTGCTGGCCACCATGTCGATGATGGTGCGCACGCCGCGGCCCTCGGCGCCCACCATCCAGCCGAGCGCGCCGCGCAACTCGGTCTCGCTGCTGGCATTCGACGCGTTGCCCATCTTGCGCTTCAGGCGCAGCACCTGCAGCGGGTTCTTGCTGCCGTCAGGCCGCCAGCGCGGCAGCAAAAAGCAGCTCAGGCCCCCGGGCGCCTGGGCCAGCACCAGAAAGGCATCACACATCGGCGCCGAAACAAAGAACTTGTGGCCAACCAGCTCGTAGGGTTGCCCAGGTCCGCCAGAGCCCAGCGGATGCGCGCGCGTGGTGTTGGCGCGCACGTCCGAACCGCCCTGCTTTTCGGTCATGGCCATGCCAATGGTCACGCCAGCCTTATGCGCATCCGGCACGTTGCGCGGGTCGTACACGCGGGACGTGATGCGCGGCTCCCAGGCGCGTGCCAGCTCGGGCGTGGCGCGCAGGGCCGGCACCGCCGCAAAGGTCATCGTGATCGGGCAGCCGTGTCCAGCCTCCACCTGCGTCTGCAGGTAGGTGCGCGCCGCGCGCGCCACATGCGCGCCGGGCCTGGGCTCGCTCCACGGCGAGGCGTGCAGGCCGTGCTCGATGGCTGTCTTCATCAGCGTGTGGTACGCGGGGTGAAAGCGCACCAGGTCCACCCGGTGGCCAAAGCGATCGTGGGTGTCCAGTTCAGGCGGATTGCGGTTGGCCAGTGCGCCCAGTTCGATGGTGTCGGCCGAGCCGGTCAGGCGGCCAAAGGCCGACAGATCGGCCAGCGCCCACTCGGCGCCATGCAGTCGCACACCATCCACCAAGGCGGCGTCCTGCTCGAACGCATTGAAGTCAACCAGTTCGCGCCCGACATTGGTCACCTCGTGCGTGTCGGCCAGGTAGAGGGTGTCGCTGCGGATGCTGGACAGGCGTTCGGGGGCGTTCATGGCAAACCTTCCGTACAAATCGGGCGTGGGCCGATGCAGAAGATTACACCGCCGAAGACACCCGGTGCGGTCCCTTGCCCTGCGCGAGCAATGCCTCCAGCAGGACTTGCACACGCGCCGGCGTGCCGGTGGTGCGCGTGATCAAGGCCACGGGGTTCATGCGCAAGGCCGGACGGGTGCGCATGTGCTGCACACGCTGCAGGGCCACCGCATCGCGAGCCGTCTGCTCGGGTACCACCGCCCATCCTGCCCCCGACGCCACCAACTCGACGTTGGTGACCGGGCTGTTGGACTCGATCACGGGCTCGGGCGGGGACAGGCCGGCACGCAGAAAGGCGTCCTCGAGGGCACGGCGCACCATCGAAGACCTGGCCGGCATCACGCAGGGGCGCTCGGCCAAGGCCACCCACGGCAGCGGGGCCGCGTGGCTCGGGAAGAAGCCTGGCGGGGCGATCACCACGAAGCGCGTCTCGAACAAGGCCTGAAGCCTCAGACTCACACCAAGGTCTTCCGGCATTTGCGCCGGGTGGTTGGACACCAGGGCGTCCAGGTCTCCAGCGGCCAGGGCCTGCAGCAGCACGGGCACGCGCTCTTCGGTCAGAACCACTCGCAGCGGTGAGGGGCCGCGCAACAGCCGTGCCAGCACCGGTGGCAACACATGCAGCGCGACGAATGGCGGCGCACCGACCCGCAACACGCTGGCCGGGTCGCCACCCTGCACCTCGCGTTGGGTCTGGCCCAAATCGTCCAGCAAGGCACGCGCCCCACGCAGCGCGGCCAGCCCTGCTCGTGTGGGCGTCAATCCACGCGCCGTGCGGGTGAACAGGCGACTGCCAAAGGCACTTTCGACCTCGCCCAGGGCTTTGCTCAATGCCGGCTGGGTCAAGTTCAAGACCTGGGCAGCGCCTCGCAGACTGCCGTGGCGTTCGCAGCTGAGCAGCAAGCTCAGGTGCCGAAAGCGCAGCCGTGCCGTCAAGCGCTGAATGGCGATGTCGGCGTCCGACGGTGTTTGCAAAGGTGTCACCCCGCTGCCCCTCTTCGATTACTTTTGGATATCGCTCAATGAAAAGATATCACTTTCTGGAAAGACCGTTCATCCCTATCCTGGGCGGATGTTCATGGCCAGTCGGCCAACCCAAACTCAGGAGGATCGTTTGATGTTGCGACGCCAGTTTGTTGCCAGCGCCTTGCCGCTGGCCGCTTCGCCAGCCGCCTGGTCACAAGCGGATGGCGGATTTCCCAGCCGGCCGATCCGGGTGATCATTCCCTATGCCGCCGGGGGAGGCCCGGACGTGCTCGCGCGGCGCCTCGGGCCGCTGCTGGCCCAGGCGATCGGCCAGGCCATCGTGTTGGAGAACAAGGTCGGCGCAGCGGGTGTGCTGGCCGCCCAGTTCGTCGCCCAGCAGCCGGCCGACGGCTACACGCTGCTCATGGGATCGAACACCCACATCATCCAGAAGGCGCTTCAGCCCGACCTGAAGTTCGACCTGCTGCAGGATTTCGTGCCCGTGAACAACATGGCCAGCTCCCCCACGGTGCTTGTGGTGCGCGCCGATGGCCCCTACCGGCGCACCGAGGACCTGATCGAGGCCGCACGGGCGGCACCCGGCAAGATGAATTACGGCTCGGGTGGCATCGGCACCTCGGCGCACCTGGCGGGGGCCACGCTCGTGTCACTGGCGGGGCTCAAGGCCACCCACATCCCGCTCAAGGGCTCGGTCGAGATCACCGCTTCGCTGCTGCGCGGGGACACCGACTTCGCCTTTCCCGTGGCCTCGACGGGCGTGCCGCAGGTCAAAGGCGGCAAGCTGCGTGCATTGGCGGTCACCAGCGCCCAACGCCTGCGCGAGCTGCCCGAGGTGCCAACCCTGCGCGAGGTCATCGGCAACGACCTGGCTGTGCAGGAATCGTGGTTCGGCTTCGTGGCCCCGACCGGCACGCCCGCCGGTGTCATCGCGCGCCTTCACGCGGCCGTGAACAAGGCCCTGGCCGACCCCGGCATCCGCGCGGCCTTCGAAGCCGGCGGCAACGAAGCCGCGCCCACCGACAGCCCGCAGGGCTTTGCGCAGTTCGTTCGAAACGAGGATCGCAAGTGGCGCGACATCGTCAAGCTCACCGGCGTGACGGCGGGATGAGCATGACCTCGTTGTTGCCGCACCAGTCGCTGGCTGGCGTGCGTGTCATCGATCTGTCGCACGTCATCGCCGGCCCGCTCTCGTCCTTTTACCTGGCCCAGTTGGGGGCCGAGGTGTTCAAGGTCGAGCCACCCGATCGTGGCGACGTCATGCGCGCCAGCCGCCATCCGGGCGATCGCGACACACCACCGGCCTTCGTGGCCTTGAATGCGGGCAAGCAGTCGCTGGCGCTGGACATCCGCACGCCCGAAGGCGCCGCGGCCTTGCGCGAGCTGGCGCGCACGGCAGACGTCTTCATCGAGAACTTCCGCCCCGGGGTGGTGGCCAAATACGGGCTGGACTATGCCTCGATCCGCGCGGTGCAGCCCGACATCGTGTACTGCTCGATTTCAGGTTATGGCCAAGAAGGCGAGTGGTCGGGGCGTGGCGCCTATGACCATGTGATCCAGGCCTTGACGGGCATGATGATGATGTCCGGCGCCGCGGACGACCAAGCGCCCATCAAAGTGGGTTTTCCCGTGATCGACGTCGCCGCAGGCCTGCTGTCGGCATTGGGCATCACGGCGGCCCTGCAGGGGCGCCTGCGCACCGGCCAGGGCTGCCACATCGACGCCTCGATGGTGCAGGCGTCGCTGGCGTTGATGTACCCGCCCGCCTGTGCCTACCTGTCTCAGGGCGTGGTGCCCCAGCGCGTGGGCAACCGCGGCTACACGGGAAGCCCCACGGCCGACACCTATCGCTGCAGCGACGGCTGGCTGGCAACCGCCGCCAACACACCGCAGCAGTTTCGCAAGTTGACGCAGGTGCTGGGCCTGGAGCACCTGTGCACCGACCCGCGCGCGCTGGATCTGGACGCCTTCAACGCCGGCGATGGCTTTGTCGTCGCACGCGACCTGCCGTACCTGCGCGAGCAGTTTCATGCGGCCTTTCGCGAACGCGAGGCCGGTGCGATGGAAACACAGCTCAACGCGGCGGGTGTGCCAGCGGCGCGGGTTCGAACCCTCGACGAATTCCTGAAGGAGACGCGCGACGGGCCTCAGATCAAGGCGCCCGGCCTGCACTTCGATCAAGAAGGGCGCGACGTCCACACACCGGGATTGGGATTTCGGCATCTGGGCGGCCCCGCACCCGCGCGGCCTGGCGCCCCCCACCTGGGCAACGCCAATCAAGCCCTGCGCCATCTGATCAAAACCCGTTGAGGCTCGGTGGGGCATGCCCACGCCCGCAGCGGGACATTGGCGTGATCCGCTGGGGTGACACCCGACGCGCATCGATAATCGGTGCATGTCCGAACGCGTGATCCCCCTGGTCGACGAGCGCAGCCACGTGCGTGCGGCCCAGGTGCCCGCGCGCGCGGTGGCCGCCGATGGCCAGGTGCGCGACACCCTGGCGCGGCCGCTGCGCGATCTGCGCATCAGCGTGACGGACCGCTGCAACTTTCGCTGCAGCTATTGCATGCCGAAGGAAATCTTCGACAAGGACCACACCTACCTGCCGC
>CAYNWR010000252.1:0-4784 GCA_964400915.1 uncultured Burkholderiaceae bacterium | reverse complement strand
TCCCATCAGCCAGGTTCAACGACTGCGCGACGCGGGCGTCGACATCCCCAAGCTGGCCCGCGATGGCGTCACCATCTTCTTCACCCAGGTGTTTCGCGACGGGTTCTTCCATGCGGATATGCATCCGGGCAACATCCAGGTCAGTCTGGCGCCGGAAACGTTCGGGCGCTACATCTCGCTGGATTTCGGCATCATCGGCACGCTCACGGCGGTCGACAAGGAATACCTGGCCCAAAACTTCGCCGCCTTCTTCCGACGCGACTACAAGCGGGTGGCGGAGCTGCACGTCGAGTCCGGTTGGGTGCCGCGCGCCACCCGCGTCGACGAACTCGAATCGGCGATCCGCGCTGTCTGCGAACCTTATTTCGATCGTCCCTTGCGCGAGATCTCGCTGGGCATGGTGCTCATGCGCCTGTTTCAGGCGTCGCGGCGATTTCAGGTCGAGATCCAACCCCAACTCGTCCTTCTGCAGAAAACCCTGCTCAACATCGAGGGCCTGGGGCGCGAGCTCGATCCGGAGCTTGATCTGTGGACCACTGCCAAGCCCTTCCTTGAGACATGGATGGTCGAACAGGTGGGCCCGCAGCGGCTGCTCGAGCAGCTGCGCGGGCAGATCCCGCGCTACTCGCGCGTGGTGCCCGAATTGCCGATGCTGCTGGCCGACTACCTTCGGCGCGACCCGATGGCAGGCGTGAGCGAACTGCAGCAGCTGGTTGTGCAGCAGCGGCGAACCAACCGCCGCCTGACGTTCATCGCCTTTGCGCTGGTTGCTTTCTTGCTTGCGACGGCCTGGTATGTGGCCATCCACGGGCGGGCCGGGGGATGAATCCGAGATTGCGTTTCATGAACTGGAGGGAACGAACGTGCTGACAACACTCGTTGTGCTTTATCTGATGGTGACCATCGCCATCGGGCTGATTGCTGCGCGCCGCGTCAAGAGCTCGGCCGACTACATGGTCGCCGGCCGCAGCCTGCCGCTGTACATGAACATCGCCACGGTCTTTGCCACCTGGTTCGGAGCCGAGACGGTGCTGTCCGTTTCGGCCACCTTCGCCAAGGATGGCCTGGGCGGCATCCCGGGTGACCCCTTCGGCGCGTCGGTGTGCCTCATCCTGGCGGCGCTTTTGTTTGCGCGTCTGTTCTACCGGATGAACCTCATGACCATCGGCGACTTCTACAAGAAGCGCTACGGCAAATCGGTCGAGGTGATCACCAGCCTGGCCATTGTGGTGTCCTATCTGGGTTGGACGTCGGCGCAGTTGACGGCCCTGGGCCTGGTGATCCATGTCCTGTCTGGCGGGGCCATCGCGCTCAACCACGCCATTCTGGCGGGCGCGGCTGTGGTGCTCGTTTACACGATATTCGGGGGCATGTGGTCAGTGGCCTTCACAGACCTTTTCCAGACCATCGTCATCGTGGTGGGTCTGAGCCTTGTGGCCATGCTCGTGGGGGACATGTACGGGGGTGCAGCCCGTGTCATCGAACACGCAGCGACCGAGGGCAAGTTCAAGTTCTTCCCGGATGACGCCAAGGGCTGGTGGGCCATGGCCGGCGCATTCTTCGCCTTCGCGTTCGGCTCCATTCCCCAGCAGGATGTCTTCCAGCGCATGACCAGCGCCAAGGACGAGCGCACGGCGGTGATGGGCACCATCCTGGGCGGCTGTGGGTACTTCATCTTCGCCTTCGTCCCCATTTTCATTGCCTATGCGGCCTTGATGGGTGACCCGGCGGTGGCCAAGCTCTTCGAGTCGGACGACGCGCGAGAGATCCAGCGCATCCTGCCCGATCTGGTGCTGGGCAAGATGCCCCTGTGGGCCCAGGCCATGTTCTTTGGGGCCTTGCTTTCGGCCATCCTCTCGACGGCCAGTGGGGCCTTGCTGGCTCCCACCTCACTGTTCACGGAAAACGTGCTGCGACCTTTTGCGCCGCGCATGGGTGACCGGCAGTTCCTCCTGCTGCTGCGCGTCATTCTGGTGACGTTCACAGCCTGTGCCTTGGTGTTCGCGCTCAACAGCAAGAGCACGATGTACGAAATGGTGCAAAACGCCTACAACGTGACCCTGGCGGGTGCATTCATCCCCTTGTTGGCGGGCGCCTATTGGCGCAAGGCGACGACGCAGGGGGCCCTGTTCTCGGCGGTGGGCGGGGTGCTGACCTGGCTTGCCTTTCAGGCCACGGGTGAAGACCTGCTGATACCAGCCAATCTGATCGGTTTGGCGGCTTCTGTGGTGTTGATGGTGCTGGGCTCCCTGGCGCCCCAGATCATCCGCAACCACGGGCACCAGCCCGCGCAACCCACACACAATTTATAATCAAAGGTTTTTCGGCGCAGGGGCGCAGCGCTTGCCGCATCGGCGATTCGCTGATTCGTCATGGCGCCGGGTGCCAAGACTTGATGCCCAGAGGCTCTTGCCGAAGAGCCTGGCGCCGAGTTGTCACTGTTACCGGCCCTGTCGGCGTCCTGTTGGCGCCGAATCCGATCCCAGCGAGACCAGTCATGCCGATTTACGCCTACCGTTGCGAAGCCTGCGGGCACCAAAAGGATGTCTTGCAAAAGCTCTCCGATGCCCCTTTGACCACCTGCCCGGCCTGCGGTGCCCAGACGTTTGTCAAGCAAGTGACCGCTGCGGGGTTTCAGCTCAAGGGGTCCGGGTGGTACGCAACCGATTTCAAGGGTGGCCAGGCGGCGCCAGAGAAGAAAGCTGAAGACGCCCCGGCCGCAACACCCGCTGCAGCGCCTGCTGCGGGTGCTGGGGCAGCCGCTGGCGCATCGTCGGCACCGGCACCAGCGTCTGCTCCTGCCTCGGCGCCCGCCCCATCGGCGGCCTGAAACGCCTGCGTCGGCTCTCCCACGTGCGCTTCAAGACTTACCTGCTCACCGGCCTGCTGGTCTGGTTGCCCCTGGCCATCACGGTCTGGGTTTTGTTGTGGCTCGTCGGCGCCCTCGACGGTGTCTTCGGGGCCCTGCTCACGGGGCTCGAGGCCCTGTTGCCCACCAGTGTGTACCCCAAGCTCGAAGTCCTGCGCAGCATCCCGGGCCTGGGGGTCATCCTGGTCTCGATCGCCCTGCTGCTGACGGGTGCCCTGGTCTCCAATGTGGCGGGGCGCTGGTGGGTGCGCCAGTGGGACCGGCTGTTCACCAACATCCCCATCGTCAAGTCGATCTACACCAGCGTCAAGAAGGTCTCGGACACGCTCTTTTCCAGCAATGGAAACGCCTTTCGCAAGGCCATGCTGGTGCAGTATCCGCGTGCGGGCAGCTGGACCATCGCTTTCCAGACCGGCCAACCTTCGGGAGAAACGGCCAAGCACCTGCCGGGCGATTGGGTCAGCCTGTACGTGCCCACCACCCCCAATCCAACCAGCGGCTTTTTTCTGATGATGCCGCGTGCGGACGTGATTGAACTGGACATGAGTGTCGATGAGGCCCTGACCTACGTCATCTCGATGGGCGCCGTGGCGCCTGTCGCCAATGGCGCCCGCGTGACTGCCGCGGCGCCCAGTACCTCCAACAAGTGAATGTCGGGGCCACCGGTTGGTGAGTCCCGCGGATGAAAGAAAGATCCATCATGACCATGCGAAGCAGCTACTGTGGCCTTGTCACCGAGGCGTTGTTGGGCCAGACGGTCAGCCTGTGCGGCTGGGTCAATCGCCGGCGGGATCATGGCGGCGTGATCTTTATCGACCTGCGCGACCGCGAGGGCTATGTCCAGGTGGTGTGCGACCCCGACCGACCCGAGATGTTTGCCGTGGCCGAGGCGCTGCGCAACGAGTTCTGCATCCAGGTCAAAGGCCTGGTGCGCTCCCGTCCTGAGGGCACGGTCAATGAGGGCATCCAAAGTGGACGCATCGAGGTTCTGTGCCACGAGTTGAAGGTGCTCAACGCGTCGGTCACCCCGCCTTTCCAGATCGACGATGACAACCTGTCGGAAACCACCCGGCTCACACACCGCGTGCTCGATCTTCGACGTCCGTACATGCAGCGCAACCTGATGCTGCGTTACAAGGTCTCGCTGGAGGTGCGCAAGTACCTCGACGCCAACGGCTTCATCGATGTCGAGACCCCGATGCTGACCAAGAGCACGCCCGAAGGCGCCCGCGATTACCTCGTCCCCAGCCGCGTGCACGACGGCATGTTCTTTGCGCTGCCCCAGAGCCCGCAGTTGTTCAAGCAGTTGCTCATGGTCGCTGGATTCGACCGCTACTACCAGATCACCAAGTGCTTTCGCGACGAAGACCTGCGCGCCGATCGCCAACCCGAGTTCACCCAGATCGATATCGAGACGTCCTTCCTCGACGAATCCGAGATCCGCGCGCTCACCGAAGGCATGGTGCGCGCTGTCTTTCGCAACGTGATGGGTGTCGAGCTGCCGGAGTACCCGGTGCTGCCCTATTCGGAAGCGATGCGGCGCTTTGGTTCCGACAAACCCGATCTGCGGATTCCGATGGAGTTCACCGAACTGACCGATGTCATGAAAAGCGTGGACTTCAAGGTCTTCTCGGGCCCCGCGCAGTCGCCTGGCGGTCGTGTGGTGGCGCTTCGGGTTCCGCGCGGCGCGGACATGTCGCGCAGCGAAATCGATGCCTACACCGAATTCGTCAAGATCTACGGTGCCAAGGGACTGGCGTGGATCAAGGTCAACGAGCGCGCCAAGGGCCGTGATGGTCTGCAGTCACCCATCGTCAAGAACCTGCACGATGCCGCGATCGGCGAAGTCCTCCAGCGCACGGGCGCAAAGGACGGCGACCTGATTTTCTTTGGCGCCGACAAGGCCAAGGTGGTC
>CAYNWR010000251.1:0-4803 GCA_964400915.1 uncultured Burkholderiaceae bacterium | reverse complement strand
AGGAGTTTGGGTTGACGCACGAGGCCGCCGCGCAGGCCGTCGGGCGCTCGCGCAGCGCGGCCAGCAACCTGTTGCGCCTGCTCAACCTCGCCGATCCCGTGCAGACCATGCTGATGGCGTCCGACCTGGACATGGGCCATGCGCGGGCGCTGCTCTCGCTGGACAAAACCACCCAGATCACTGCCGCGCATCAGATCGTGGCGCGCAAGCTCTCGGTGCGCGAGGCCGAGAACCTGGCCAAGCGCCTGAGCGCCGAGTTCTTCCTGGTCAGCCCCAAACCCAAGAAGGAAAAATCGCGCGATCTGCGCCGCATCGAGGAGGAGTTGTCGGACGCCCTGACCGCGCAGGTGGAAGTGCGCGTCAAGAAGCGTGTCAAACGGGGCGGGCGCGTCGAGGAAAGCGGTGAGGTGAGCATTGCCTTCGGGTCGCTGGACGAACTCAGCGGCCTGCTGGAGCGTTTGCGCGGCGAGCCCTGAGGCGCTTCGCCGGCGCGCCGTCAACCATGTTTCGGTCCCTCGCCCATTGGCCCTTGCCAGCGCTCATGGCCTGGGCCGGCACCTGGGCCGCGTTTTTCCTCCTGCGCCGCTATTGGCCCGAGATGGCCTTGTGGCAGGTGCTCATTGCCTGCACCGCGCTGGGCCTGGTGCTGTCGGTGATGGGCGCGGGCTTCTGGCGCCGTGCCTTGATCGCCCTCGGGTTTCCGGTGTCGGTGCTGCTGCTGGGCGCTGGGGACTTGCCCGCCTGGGCCTGGCTGCTGCCCCTGGGCGTGCTGCTGGCGCTCTACCCCATCAATGCCTGGCGCGATGCCCCCGTGTTTCCGACACCGGCCGACGCCCTCAACACCTTGCCCGATCACGCGCCGCTGGCGCCCCAGGCGCGGGTGCTCGATGCCGGCAGCGGCCTGGGCGACGGGCTCATCGCCTTGCGCCAGGCCTACCCCCTGGCCGAGTTGGTCGGCATCGAACAAAGTGCGCTGCTGGTGGCCATGAGCCAACGCCGTTGTCGCCGCGCCGGCGTGCGCGCCGACATCGTGCGTGGCGACATCTGGCAGGCCGACTGGCGCGGCTTTGATCTGGTCTACCTGTTCCAGCGCCCCGAAAGCATGCCGCGGGCGCAGGACAAGGCCCGCGCCGAACTGCGCCCTGGCGCCTGGCTGGTCAGCCTGGAGTTTGCGGCGCCCGACCTTGAGCCGACCGCACAGATGGCCGCACCGGATGGGCGTGCGGTGTGGGTGTACCGGATGCCGTAACACCAAGTTGCGGCCCCGAATGGCGAGCATCGGCTGCAACGTGGCAAGGGCCTCGCGTGGCCAATGCCCGATACACGCTTTTCATCAGAACCTTGAAAGGGTTAGTACCCGGAAGCGGGCATTTGAATAGCGCATCTAATGGTTTCGTTCAAGCCGATCCTCATATTGAACGGAGACAAGGACGATGGCAACTTTCACCGGCACACCGAACAACGACACGCTCAACGGCGGTGGCTCCGACGACGTTCTTGACGGCCTTTCCGGCAACGACTTTCTCTGGGGGGACGACGGCAATGACTCGATGATCGGCGGCTCCGGCAACGACTCCATCGATGGCGGCCCAGGCGTAGACACCCTTGATGGCGGCAACGGCAATGACTTTGCCTACTTTGCCCGCGACACGAGCGCTGGAGGGTTGCCGGTCAAGCAAGGGGTTGTGGTCAACCTGGCCGCTGGTACGGCCACCGACCTTTGGGGCAACAGCGACGTTCTGAAAGGCATTGAGAACGTCTATGGTTCGTATCTTGCCGACACCATCACGTTGGGAACTGCCGTGGGCAGCACGGCACGGGGCAGTGGCGGAAACGATCTGATCACGGCCAGCGCCGAAGGGGCGACGTTCTACGGCGGTGCAGGCAATGACACACTCGATGGGGGCGCTGGCTTCCTGGGATCGAGTGGCGCCAACGCCGACGCGGCCAACTACCGCGACGAATACGACGTTGGCGGCAACGTACTCACGGGCAAAGGCGTCAACGTGAATCTGGTCACGGGCGTGGCCACCGACAACTGGGGCAACACCGACACATTGATCGGGATCGAATTTGTCACTGGCAGTCGCTACGCCGACCAGATCACGGGGGGCAACTCTGCAAACGGCAACGACACGCAGACTGGCTTTGAGGGCTTCGACGGGCAAGAGGGCAACGACACGATTGACGGTGGAGCGGGCTTTGATCGAGCGCAAAATACAGGTGCACCCGCCGCAATCGTTGCCGCGCTTAGCAAGGGCAGCGGCACGGTCCAGGACGGTTACGGCGGCACTGACACGCTTCTGAACATTGAGGAAATCCGCGGCTCATCCTTTGCCGACAAGCTCACTGGCAGCGAAACCACATTGCAGGAGTCGTTTGAAGGCCGCCAGGGCAACGACACGATCGACGGTGGCGGCGTGAGCCTGGGCAGCAATCGGGCGAGCTACCAGACCTCGCCGGCCGCTGTGAATGTCGCGCTGGTCAATGGCAGTGGCACGGCCAGCGACGGCTGGAGCGGTACCGACACCCTGCTGAACATCAACTCGGTGCGGGGTGGCACCGCCGCCGACACCATCAAGGCCAGCGGCAACGCCATCAACTATCGACTTGAGGGGCGCGAAGGCAACGACACCCTGATCGGCGGCGACGGCTTTGACACCCTGCAGGGTGATGGCGGGGACGATGTCCTGGACGGTGGCGCCCAGAGAGTCGCCTTGGGCGCGCACCTTACGGCCAATGAAAGCAATCGCTACGACTTTGTTGACTATTCAAGCTCCACGTCGGCCGTCACCATCAGCCTCGGGGACGGCACCAATGGCACCGTCACCGGCGGCAGCCTGGGCGCCGACAAGCTGATCAACATCGAGCTGGTTGCCGGAAGCAACTTCAACGACCTGATCACGGGCACCAACCGGGCCATCAACGAAACCCTGCGGGGCAATCGCGGGGACGACACGCTGGACGGCGGTGGCAATGGCGGCAATTTGCTGGTGGTCAACCTCGTGCAATACAGCACGGCAACCGGTGGTGTGGTCGTGGACCTGGTGCAAGGCAAGGCCTCGGGCGCGGATGGCAACGATGTGCTGATCGGCATCGATGGGGCTACCGGCTCGTCGTTTGACGATGTGTTGATCGGCGTGAGCACGTCCCGCGACAGCTACCTGGAGGGCCGTTCCGGCAACGACACCATCACGGGCGGCAGCGGGGCGGCCGACTTTGCCAGCTACCAGAACGCCACAGCAGGCGTCAACGTGGATCTTTCGCAAGGCAAGAGCAGCGGCGCCGATGGCGAGGACGTGCTGTCCGGTATTGAGTACCTGCGCGGCAGCGAATTCGCCGACACGCTGACGGGCGATGGGCTGGCGAATCTGATCCAGGGCCGTGCCGGCAACGACACCATTGCGGGCGGGGCGGGCGACGACACGCTTTACGGCGGCTACGGCGTCAACAACCTCGACGGCGGCGAAGGCACCGACACGGCGGCCTATGTCGACCCCATCGACAAATTCGTCATCACCCGCAGCGGCGCCACCACCACCGTGGCGGCCATCGGCACCAGCGATATCGACACCCTGGTGAACATCGAACGGCTGCTGTTTGCGGACACCACCTACGACATTGCGAACTTCAATGTCGGCACCGACAAGACCGACACGCTCACCGGCACCAAGGCCAACGATGCCATTTACGCCAGCAGCGGCAACGACACCATTGAGTCCAACGACGGCGACGACCTGCTCGACGGCGGAACCGGCGCCGACCGCCTGGTGGGCGGGCGCGGCAACGACATCTACATCGTTGACGACGCGGGCGACGTGGTGGTGGAAACCGACAACGCCATCAGCGCGGCCGACGCGGGTGACCTTGCCGCGCTGGAGCTGGGCGGCAACATCGACCGTGTCGTAGCCAGCATCGACTACACCCTGGGCAGCTTCGTCGAGAACCTGGACCTGCGCGGCGGCAACCTCAAGGGAACGGGCAATGCCCTGGGCAACACGGTGGTCGGCAGCGACGGCAACAACCAGATCCTGGCCCTGGGCGGCGACGACCGGGTGGACGGCGGCAAGGGCAACGACACCCTGGACGGCGGGGACGGCAACGACACGGTCGTGTTTGCCGAAGGCGCCGCCGCGTACAGCTTCGTCAAGGACGGCAGCAACACCAAGGTAACCCACCTGACCACGGGCGAGGTGGACCTGCTCATCAACATCGAGCGCATCGTCTTCAGCGATCGCAGCTATGCGGCCGCAACACTCACCACGCCCGGAGGCACCACCGGTGGCGGCAACAGTGGCGTGACCAGCGGGTCGGCCAGCGCCGACAACCTGACAGGCACTGCCGGCGCGGACGTGATCGACGCGGCCGAAGGCAACGACAGCCTATCCGGCGTGGATGGCGACGACTGGTTGATCGGCGGCACGGGCAATGACCGCGTCTCCGGGGGCGAGGGCAACGACACCCTGGATGGCGGCGAAGGCCTGGATACCGCTGCGTATGCGGGGGCCCAGGCCAGCTACACGACACTGGTGACGGGGCAATTCAGCTTCAGCATCAACCAGACCAGCGGCACCGACGGCAGTGACACCCTCAACGGCATCGAGCGCCTGGAGTTTGCGGACGCCAAGCTGGCGTTTGACATGAGCGGCAACGCAGGCAGCGCAGCCTTGCTGGTGGGTGTGCTGCTGGGCAAGGGCGGCTTGCAGAACAAAGGGACGGTGGGCGCGGTGTTGGGCCTGCTGGATGGCGGGCAGACGGTGGCCGACCTGTGCGCGCTGGCGGTCAACGCGGGCGTGGTGGCCA
>CAYNWR010000250.1:0-4829 GCA_964400915.1 uncultured Burkholderiaceae bacterium | reverse complement strand
AGCTTGTCCAGCAGCGGGTTGTTTTCGAAGCCGTCCTCGGCCACGTTGCCCACGAACATGGCGCGCTTGGCGGTGATCAGACACAGGGGCTTGAGCAGAGCGGCCTCCTCGTCGTTGAACTCGAGCGCCCGCACGGGCTGGCCCTGGTTGAGTGCGGCTTGAACGCGCGTGAGCACCTTCACCAGCGCGACCGCTTCCTTGTCGTTGCCCGACTTGGCCGCCTTGGTGTAGCGCGCCAGGCTCTTGTCCACCGTTCCCAGATCGGCCAGGCACAACTCGGTCTGGATGACTTCGATGTCGGAGATCGGATCCACCCGGCCCGCCACGTGGATCACGTTGGGGTCTTCAAAGCAGCGGACGACGTTGACGATGGCATCGGTCTCGCGGATGTGCGCCAGAAACTGGTTGCCCAGGCCTTCGCCCTTGCTCGCACCGGCCACCAGGCCAGCGATGTCGACAAACTCCACGATGGCCGGCACCACCCGCTCGGGCTGCACGATGGTCGCCAGTTGTGCCAGGCGCGGGTCGGGCAGTTCCACCACACCCACCGAGGGGTCGATGGTGCAGAAGGGGTAGTTCTCGGCCGGAACGCTGGCCTTGGTCAAAGCGTTGAAAAGCGTCGACTTGCCGACGTTGGGCAATCCCACGATGCCGCACTTGAGACTCATGATGACCCGATACTATATAAAAGATAGCTAACTATTGAGGATTGGCGAACGCCAAGTGCTAATTTGATTCAAAAGGTGGCAATCAGAAGCGAAAATCTGCCTTCACCGCCTGCCCCACGCGCAGCACCACCTCGGCCTCATCGTTGCCGTCCGGCAGCACGATGGCGTTCATCCCAAAACTCACCGCACCGTCCACCACGGGGTTGGCGCGATAGGCCTGCAGCGTATCGCCCACCGCCACCCCCACCTCGGCGCTGGCCGGGTCCACATCGGGAATGGAGCAACGCGCGCAGGGCTTGACCAGCTTGAGCCGTGCAATTGTGCGGCCGGCTTCGTCATGGATGTCCAGGACATCGGCCCGGTCCTCGTCCTGCGCATCGATGCCGTCCAACACGATGTTGGGCCGAAAGCGCTCGATCCCCACGGGCGCATGGCCAGCCGCCTGGTGGCGCTGGTTGAATTCGTCCAAGGACGCGGTGCTGGTCACCAACACCGCAAACCCGTCGGCAAACTGGCTGTGCCCCGTGTCGTCCCCCGTCCAGCGGCGGTTGGAGACGCGGTTGTGCTCGGGGTCGAACCGCACCAGGCGCAGCTTGCCCAACGGGCCCTTGGCGGTATCCAGAAAATCCGTGAACCATTGGGCCGCCACGTCACCCATGTCGAAAGCCGGCACCTCGTCGTCCCACACCCGCACGCGGCAGGGCGCTTCCACACCGTCGATGGACACATGCAGCGCCAGCATGCCCGGCGCACGCAACACCAGGTCGGACAGGCGCAGCGTGGGGCGGATCAGGGCCATGCGCGGCAGCTCGCGTTGCGAGACGAACTGGCCCGACGCGTCCACCACCATCCAGGCGCGATCCAGGTCCAGACCCGTATCGGCCAGGGCCGACTGCCGCAGCTCGATGCCAGCGCAGGACTTGATGGGGTACACGAACAAGCGGGCGATGCGGGCGTTGAGATCGCGGGACGGGATGTCTTGGGAGGCCATGGGGATGTGAATGGGGGCTGCCGGGATCGGGGGCCGCTATTGTGCCCGCGTCACGCAAACCGCAGCGAAACGCCGCCAGGCGTGCGGCGCCTACAATTTGCTGCAATGAACCCTGCGCTGGACGTTTGTATCCGTGGCGGCGGTGTCGTCGGGCGCACGCTGGCGCTGCTGCTGGCGCGCTCGCCCCTGAAGGTGGGCCTGGTCGATCAGGCGCTGTCCCAGGCCGCGACGGCGCCCACTCTGGATGTGCGCGCCTATGCGCTCAACCACCGTTCGCGCCAATTGCTCGAATCCGTGCGCGCCTGGCCCGGAGAGGGTGCATGCTGCGCAGTCCAGGAAATGATCGTCCATGGCGACCAGGCAGACGCGGTGGTGAGCTTTCGTGCGGCCGATTTCGGGGCCGACGCCCTCGCCTGGGTTGTCGATGTGCCCGCGCTGGAGCAGCGCCTGGCCGACGCCGTGGGTTTCCAGCCGGGCATCCAGGTGCTGGGCGAGCCCGCACCGGCCGCCCTGACCATCGTGTGTGAAGGGCGCGCGAGCGAAACGCGCGACACCCTGGGTGTGCGCTACGAACGCCATCCCTACGGCCAACGCGCGCTGGCCTTTCGCCTGCGCTGCCAGCACGGGCACGGGCAGTCGGCGCGGCAATGGTTCGGCGCCGATGGTTCGGTGCTGGGCGTGCTGCCCCTGCCCACGCCACAGGTCCGCCAAGTCCCTCGTTCGCCCGCCAAGGGCGCCGCCGACCACGATGCCGGGAACTTCGTGGCGGTGATCTGGTCAGTCCCGGATGGTTTGGCCGCCGAACTCGAATCCCTGGATGACGACGAATGGGTTCAACGCCTGGCGGCCGCAGGGGGTCCCGGCTTTGCCACCGCGTACGGGGAGGTGGCCTTGAGTTCCCCGCGCGCGTCGTGGCCACTGGCCTTGGCCAAAGCCGATCGCTGGGTGGGCCAGACATCGCCCATGCAGGCCTGGGCCCTCGCCGGCGATGCGGCCCACACAGTGCATCCGCTGGCCGGACAGGGCCTGAACATCGGCCTGGGCGATGCCGCGGCGCTGGCGCAGTGTGTGGTGGGCCGACAAGGCGGGCGCGACTACTGGCGTCCCTTGCACGACATCAAGCCCTTGCGCGCCTACGAGCGCGAGCGCAAGGCTGCGCTGTTGGCGGTGGGCACCATCAACGATGGCTTGCAACGCCTTTTTGCCCGCGACGACGCCTGGGCGCGCCGCCTTCGCAACTGGGGCATGGGCGAGTTCGATCGCGTCGGCTTCGTCAAATCCTGGATCGGCCGCGAGGCCATGGGGCTGTAAAGCCCCCATTGGGAGTTCCTTGATGTTCATGTTTTTCGTCCGGGCCCTGCGGCCCACCGCTGCTGTGCTGGCGCTGCTGGCCGCCATTGGCACGGCCAGCGCCCAGGAGGCCACGATCCGCAAGGCACTGACCGAGCGGCTGCCCAACCTGCCCCCCATCGAGGAGATCAGCAAGTCACCGATGCCCGGCCTGTGGGAGGTGCGCGTCAACGGCTCGGACATCCTCTACACCGACGCTGATGGCAACTTCCTGATCCAGGGCAACCTGATCGACACCAAGCAGCGGCGCAACCTGACCGAAGAGCGCGTGAACAAGCTCTCGGCCATCGACTTCGAGGCCCTGCCGGTCAAGGACGCCTTCACCATGGTGCGGGGCAACGGCAAGCGCAAACTCGCCGTGTTCGAAGACCCGAACTGCGGGTATTGCAAACGCTTCGAACGCGACCTGCAGAAGTTGGACAACGTGACGGTCTACCTGTACCTGCTGCCCATCCTGGGCGCCGACTCCACGGAAAAGTCCAGGAACATCTGGTGCGCCAAGGATCGCGCCAAGGCCTGGCTTGATTGGATGGTGCGCGACCAGAACCCCGCCAACGCCCAATGCGACACCGCCGCCTTGCAACGCAATGTCGAATTCGCGCGCAAGTACCGCATCACCGGCACGCCCACGCTGGTGTTTGCCGACGGGACCCGCGTGCCCGGCGCCGTGCCCGTGCAACAGGTGGAGAAGCAGCTTGCCGAAGCCAGTGGCGGCAAGTAGTCGCGTCGGCACGCGCGCGGCCAGTGACGCGCGCCCTGCCAGCCCCAGCCACTTGGCGTCTGCGCGCCTGCCAGCTCCCGCTGTCCGCTACCGCATCGGCAGCGCCGACGCGCGCACGCATCGTCTGGCGGTGCAGATGACGATCGCGGCCACCGCGTCGGCCGCCGCCATCGATCTGTACCTGCCCGTCTGGATTCCCGGCAGTTACCTGGTGCGTGAGTTCGCCAAGCACCTGCAAGGCATGCAGGCGCGCCAGGGCCGGCGCGAGCTGGCGGTGCAACAACTGGACAAGCACCGCTGGCGGGTCGCAGGCATCGAACCCAATCGCCCCGTGGTCCTGCGTTACGAGGTGTTTGCTCGCGACGCCTCGGTGCGTGCGGCCTGGCTGGATACCGAACGCGCCTTCTTCAACGCCACCAGCTTGTGCCTGTGTGTGGAGGGCCTGCGAGACGGCCCACACGAACTGCAGCTGGAAGTGCCGGCGGGCGTGCAGGCGCCCGAGCACTGGCGCGTGGCCACGGCCTTGCGTGCCCAGCGCGTGGACACCCGCGGTTTTGGCACCTACCGTGCGGCGCACTATGACGAGCTGGCCGACACCCCTGTCGAGATGGGACGTTTCTGGGACGCCCACTTTGACGCGGGCGGCATCCCGCACCGGTTGGTGGTGGCCGGCGCCTGGCCGTCCTTTGATGGCGAGCGCCTGGTGCGCGATGCCCGCGCCATCTGCGAGGCGGCGATCCGCTTCTGGCACCCCGACGGCGACGGCACGCCCTTCGACCGGTATGTGTTCCTGCTCAACGCCGTCGACGACGGCTATGGTGGGCTCGAGCATGAAACCAGCACGGCGCTGATCTGCAAACGCGCCGACTTGCCGCGGCATGGCCAAGGCACACCCGGTGAGGGCTATGGCACCTTGCTCGGCCTGATCGCTCACGAGTACTTTCACGCGTGGAACGTCAAACGCCTGCGGCCCGCCGAATTGGCGCGCTACGACTACCGCCGCGAACAATACACAGCGCTGCTGTGGTTCTTCGAGGGCTTCACCAGCTACTACGACGACCTGCTCGTGCGCCGAGCGGGCCTGATCGACGACAACAAT
>CAYNWR010000249.1:0-4831 GCA_964400915.1 uncultured Burkholderiaceae bacterium | reverse complement strand
TGATTCAAGGACAGAACCGCGCGCCTCCCTGACCCAAGCCAGGTCCGCCACCCACCCCGGCGCCGTGTGGTGAGGGAGGGCTTTGGGAAAGAGAAAGCGGGGACAGAAGGCCGCAACAGAGGCTCGTACACCTGTGGGTGTCCGTGCCAACGTGGAACACTTCAAAAACAATAGCAAACTGTGACCAATCGACGTCCGCTAATGGCCAATTTCGTTCAGAATCACCTCAAAAGGCCGGTTTCCCCGCTCCAGCCCCTGCCCGTGCAAAGGCAACCAGGGCACGATCGTGCAGCGGCAACCAGGGCACGCGCGCCTCAAGGCTGGACCAGCGCCCGCACAGCCTGACCCAATTCGATCACCGCCATCGCGTAGTAGCTGCTCCAGTTGTAACGCGTCACGACATAGAAGTTCTCGGTGCCCAGCACGTAGCTGGGTGGCGCCGTGCCGTTTTGCAACTCCACCAGGGCCAGGACGCCGCCTTGGGCATCGACCGTGTCCGGCAGGGACAGTCCGCGTTCGCGCAGCGCCGCAGGGCTGAAGGTGGGCAGGATGTCGGGCGCCAGCAGCACCTGCAGATCATCGGCGCGCACACCGCCCACGTCGACGGCATGGTGCGTGGGCAGTCCCGGCTTCCAGCCGTGCGCGAGAAAATAGTTGGCCACCGAGGCCACGACATCGGCCACGTTGCGGTGCAGGTCGATGTGCCCGTCGCCGTCGCCGTCCACCGCAAAACGGCGCACACTGCCCGGCATGAATTGCGGCATGCCCATCGCACCCGCGTAGCTGCCCTTGAGCTTGGCGGGATCGGCCTTGGCCTGGTGCTGCAGCACCAGGAACGCGCCCAACTCGCTGCGAAAGAATGCCGCACGCTCACTGGCGCGTGGGTGCGCCTGCGGAAAATCGAAGGCCAGGGTGCACAACGCGTCGAGCACCGAAAACGTTCCCATGTGCCGCCCGTAGAGGGTTTCGACACCCACCACCCCCACGATCAGCGCAGCGTCCACGCCGGTGTCGCGCTGCACGCGTTCGAGCCGTGCGGCGTGTTCCCGCCAAAAGCGCACCCCGGCTTCGATGCGGATGGGTTCAACAAAACGGGCGCGATACGCGGCCCAGTTCTTGGGCACACCTGCGGGGGGCGGCAAGACCGCACGCTCGATGGACGCCTGGCGGCGTGCCTTGGCAAGGGCGGCTTGGACCCATTCGATGGGCAATCCCTCGCGCTCGGCCAGTTCCTGCGCGAACTGCTGCGCGGCTTCGCGGCTGGCGTAGGGCCCCGGTGCACGCGCGGCATCGGATGCCGAAGCGTTTGCCTTGGGCTTGGCGCTGGCCGGCTTGGTGGG
Source organism: uncultured Burkholderiaceae bacterium (assembly GCA_964400915.1). GTDB lineage: Bacteria > Pseudomonadota > Gammaproteobacteria > Burkholderiales > Burkholderiaceae_C > CAYNWR01. Next base: position 3,491 of record CAYNWR010000249.1, on the reverse strand, counting down.
CTTCTTCGCGCGGGGGCCGGAGGCCGGCCTCGCGTGCTCGGGGCTCTCCACATGGGAATTTTTTGAGGCAGGAGCCGTCGCCGAATGGACCGATGGTGCGATCCATAGTGAAACAAGTGCCAGCAGGCAATGCCTGGCGATGAGCCGCCCGGCCTTCATGTGCGCAGCGCGTTCCATGGCAGGCGCTTGAGTTCATCGCGCAGGTGGCGCAGATCCGGCGTCGACGCCTCACCGCTGGACCCGTAGCGTGCCTGTTCGTAGCGCAGCAGCCAGGCTGCGATCTGGTCTGCGGCGGCCCCGGGGTGCTGGGCCTGCAGGCGCTGGGCCAGCTGGCGCGGCGCGCTGCTGTCGGTGGCATCCATCCCGCTGGCGCGCAAACGCTCGCGCAGGCGATCCAGCAGGGCCACCCAGGGGTTGCGCCGGCGCTGTCGCTCCCACAAGGTCCACAGCGCGCCCAAGGTGCTGGCGGCGACCACCAGCGCGATCAGCATCAGGCCCATGTCCTCCCAGCCTGCGGTGGAAAAGCCCAGGTTCTTGAACAGGTCCAGTTGCTTGCTCTGGGTGTAGTTAAGGATCCATTGGTTCCACGCGTTGTTGGTGGCTTCCCACAGGGCCCGCATCGAACGCAGCAGATCGGCCGGCACGGCCGCGCCCAGCACCGCACCGACGGCGGTGACGGGCGGCCGCAGCCGCTGCACGCTGCCCACGCGGTAGGGGGCCACGGCCGAGGTGGGATCGACACGCATCCAGCCGCGATCGGCCTGCCAGATCTCGGCCCAGGCGTGGGCATCGCTTTGGCGCACCGTCCAATACCCGTCGACGTTGTTGACGGTGCCGCCCTGATAGCCCGTGACCACCCGGGCCGGCACATCGAGCGCCCGCATCAGGATCACAAACGAGGACGCGATGTGCTCGCAAAAGCCTTCCTTGCGCTCGAACCAGAACTCATCGGCCGTGTGGGTGCCAAACACCCCGGGCTCCAGGGTGTAGGCAAAGCCGCCGGTGCGAAGGTGCTCCATGACGGCGCCGGCCAGGGTGCTGGCGTCGGCACCGGCCAGGCGTGGATCGGCGCGCATGCGCGCGGCCCAATCGCGGGTGCGCGGGTTGAAGCCGGCAGGCAGATCGACAAAGGCTTGCATGGGCAGCGTGCGCTGGGTGGGCCCATGGCGGAAATCCAGGTGCAGTTCGGCCTCGTAGCGCAGCAGGTCCGAAACTGGGCGACTGGACGTCCATTGCAGGTCGTGCCGCATCGACACCTCGTGCGGCGGACCGATGCGCGGCGGCGCTGCGGTGGCGTCCAGCGCCAGCAGCCAGTTGCGCTGATGCGGCTCCAGCGTGATCGCATAGCGAAGGGACGGGCCTTGTGTGGCCAACTGGGCCGCCAGGCGCTGCCCGCTGGACCAGCCCGGCGGGCGATCGCCCAACTCGCGCCATTCGCGGCCGTCAAAGCTGGAGAGCACCGGGCCACGAAAATACAGCAGGGACTGCGGGGGCGCGCGCCCCTCGAAGCGCACGCGCAGCGCGATGCTTTCGTCCAGCGCCAGCTGGGCCAGGCTTCCCACCTGCATGGTGGGCGACAGCCCGCTGCGCCCGCTCATCGCGTCGCTGGGCAGGCCCCACAGGGGGGCGACGCGGGGGAACAAGACAAACAGCGCCGCCATGATCGGTGCACCGGCCAGCGCCATCCAGGCGGCAGTGCGCGCGGCCAGCCAAAGGCTGGGGCGCCCTGCGGGCAGATGCGCGTTGATCAATGCCGTCAGCAGGCCCAGCAGGCCCACCAGCATGGCGCCGGCGACCAGCAGCGACTGCGAAAAGAAGAAGTTCGTGAGCATCGTGAAGAAGCCCAGGAAGAAGATCACGAACGCATCGCGGCGGGCCCGCATCTCCAGGGTCTTGAGTGCCAGCAACAACACGGTCAGGGTGACGCCGGCGTCGCGGCCAAGCACGCTGCGGTAGGTCAGCCAGGTGGCGGCCACACCGGCGGCCAGCAGGCCCGCCAGCACCAGGCCGTGGGGCAGGGGCCTGCCAGATAAGGCCAGCGCAGCGCGCCACAGCAGGACGGCGCCCACACCCAGCGTGCACCACAGCGGCAGGCGCTGTGCCTGCGGGGCCACAAGCCAGGCCACCACCACCAGCAGAAACAGGGTGTCGCGGGTTTCGCGCGGCAAGGCGTGCAGGCGATGCGTCCAGTTGCGGGTGACATGGGTGGCGAGGCTGGCCATGGCGAAATGTTAGGCCTTCAGCGCAGCACCGTGATCGCCCAGGTCAGGCTGGGGATCGCGGCAAACGTCGACAAGGTCACCAAGGCAGCCACATAGGGTGCGTCAAAACCCATGCGCGCCGCCAGCACATAGGCCGTGGAGGCCGTGGGCAGGGCCGAAAACACCAGCAGCACGTCGGCTTGCACCCGGCTGAGCGCAAACACGCTGCACAGGCCCAGGCCAACCGCCGGCAGCACCAGGTGGCGGATGCCGAGCACGGACAGGCTGAGCAAGCGATCGCTGCGCAGGCTCGACAGGCGCAGGCCCGCACCCGCGGACATCAGGCCCAGCGCCAGTGACGCCGCGCCCACGCGCGTGACGGCCGGTTCGATCGCCGCCGGGATGCGGGCACCGGCCAGGTTGAGCAACACACCCGTCAGCGTGGCGATGATCAGCGGGTTGCGCAGCAGCTGCCGCAGCACGCCGGCCTCGTCGTGCCGCGCCATGGGCCACACAGCCGCTGCGTTGTACACCGGCACACACACCCCGATGAGCACGGCCATCTGCGCCAGGCCGGCGGCACCGGCCAGCCGGTCGACCAGCGCAAGGGCGATGAACGAGTTGAAGCGAAACGCGATCTGCGCTGCCGCCGCGTGCTGGCGCCGGTCGATGCGGGCGCCCAGCAGCGGCAGATGTGGCAGCAGGAGCGACAGCGCAATGCCCGTGAAGGCCAGCGACAGACCAGCCCCGATCATCTGCCCCGCACTGGCCAGTTCCAGGGGGCTGCGCAGGATCGACTGCACCAGCAACACGGGAAACAGCACGAAGTAGACCAGGCGTTCCACCGGTTCCCACACGCTGCGATCGATCGGGGTCCATCGGCACAGGGCGAACCCGGCGAGGATCAACAGGAAATCGGGCAGCAGCAACTCGGCGACGAACACCCGAACGAGCATATCCGATGGAAATTCCGGGGTTGGCACCAGCGGGATTGCAGCGACAATCACGCCCATCCCATAGGAGCCTGAAACACCATGTTGCGTCGCCAATTTGTAAGGACCAGCGCGCTTGGCGCCGCGGTCAGCCTGCCGTTTGCGGTATTTGCCCAGGCCTATCCCAGCCGTCCGGTGCGGCTGCAGGTGCCCTTTGCGCCGGGCGGCACCACCGACATCGTTGCCCGTGTGATTGCCGAACAAATGGGCAAGGCGCTGGGGCAATCGGTGGTGATCGAGAACAAGGCCGGCGGCGGCGGCGTTGTCGGCGCACTTGAGACCGTGCGCGCGGCGCCCG
>CAYNWR010000248.1:0-4851 GCA_964400915.1 uncultured Burkholderiaceae bacterium | reverse complement strand
CCTCGTTGCCACCGCAGCAGCCACGCTGGCCTGGATTGCAGGCGAGGCACTGGGTAAGGGCAAGGCCTCGATGCTGGGCGCCGCTTCCGGTGCCGTGGCGGGCCTCGTGGCCGTCACGCCGGCCTGCGGGTTTGTCGGACCTGTGGGCGCCCTGATCATTGGTCTGGTATCGGGTTTTGTCTGCCTCTGGGGTGTCAATGGCCTCAAGCGCATGCTGGGCGCCGACGATTCGCTCGACGTGTTCGGCGTGCACGGTGTCGGTGGCATCACCGGCGCCTTGCTCACCGGCGTGTTTGCCTCGCCCTCCCTGGGCGGCACGGGCATCTTCGACTACGTCGCCAACAAGGCCAGCGCCGACTACGCCATGGGCACCCAGGTCTGGGTGCAGTTCCAGGCCGTGCTCACCACGGTGATCTGGTCGGCTGTGGTGGCGTTCATCGCCTTCAAGCTGGTGGATCTCGTGCTGGGCCTGCGGGTCTCGGAAGAGGAAGAGCGCGAAGGCCTGGACATCAGTTCACACGGCGAGACGGCCTACAGCCGCTGAACGCCGCATCGATTTCACCGAGCGTCTCCTCGTGAACTTCAAGCCCGCCCTGGTGGCGGGCTTTTTTTTGGCCGATCGCCACGGCGATCCGGCCCACCCGCGCAGCCCGTGCACAATGGCCCCAACACACGAAAGCGCACGCGATGAACGAAATCCTGAGCCTGAGCCACGGCCCCATGAGCTGCGACATCATGCCGGCCCTGGGTGGCAGCCTGGTGGGCCTGCGCCTGGGTGACCTGCCCGTGCTGCGTCCCCTTCCGGCCGAAGGCATCCAAAGCGCCCGGCAGGCAGCCAGCTACCCGCTGGTGCCGTTTTCAAACCGCATCGGCCATGCCCAATTGGTCTGGCAAGGGACCAACCACCCGCTGGTGCGCAACAACCAGGACGAGCCCCATGCCATTCACGGTGTGGGCTGGCAACGGGCCTGGAGCGTGCTGGAATCCGATGCCAGCAGCGCCATGCTGGCCTACGAGCACAAGGCCGACGCCAACTGGCCTTTCGCCTTCGACAGCTCGCAGGTCTTCCGCCTGAGCGACGACACCCTCGACCTGACCTTGTCGGTCACCAACCAATCGCCAGCCGCTGCGCCTTTCGGCCTGGGCTGGCACCCCTACTTTGTCAAGCGTGAGCGCAGCCGCCTGTCGTTCCAGGCCACCGGGCGTTGGGAGATGGGCGACGACAAGCTGCCTACGCACCGCAGTCCTTCGCGTGGCATCGATGCCGACTGCGCCTTTCTGGACGTCGATCACTGCTTTGATGGTGTGCGCGGCGATGTGCACCTGCGTGATGAACGCATGCACGTGCGGGTGCGATCCGATCTGTCGCACCTGGTGGTGTTCACCAACAACGCGCGCAGCGACATTGCCATCGAACCCGTGAGCCACGTCAACAACGCACTGGCCTTGACGGAGCGCGCCGATGCGGCGCAGCACGGGTGGACCGCGCAATCCCTGGGTCTGCGCGTGCTGCAGCCGGGTGAATCGCTTTCGGTCACCATGAGCATCAACGTCCAGAAGGCATGACCCCGGAGCTTGAATCGACGGCTCCCAGCTGGCACGTGCTGCCAGGCAGCCAATGCGACCTGGGTGAATCCCCTGTCTGGTGTCCCACCGATCAAAGCCTGGTGTGGATCGACATCGCGCGTTGCCAGGTCCTGCGTCAGGACATCGCCACCGGCGCCATCGATCGATGGCCCCTGCCTTGCGAGCCCGGCTGCATCGCGGCGGCGGTGCGCGGCCACGCACAGGGGGCACCCTGGGGGTGGGTGCTTGCGCTGCGCGACGGTATCTGGCACGCCGAGACCTTTGGCGGCCCGCTGCGGCTGCTGGCCGAACCTCCGTATGACCCCGCGCACACGCGTTTCAACGACGGGCGCGCCGACCCACTGGGACGGTTTTGGGCATCAACCCTCTTCGAGCCGCGCAACGCACCGGCTGCGGCCCTGTATTGCCTTGATCTGCGCGACCCGCAGACGCCCGGCGTGCTTGAACGCATGGCGGGCGACGCCGTGGTGGGCAATGGCCTGGCCTTCGCGCCCGATTGCCGCACCGTCTATTGGGCCGACACCACGAGCCACCTCGTGCGCGCCTGGGATTGGGATGCCCCGCACAACCGCCTCAACCGCGTGCACGTGTTTCACCAGTTCCAGGGCAAGCCCCTGGATTGGACAGCCGACTTCGCGGCCTTCGCCGAAGCGGGTGACGCTGCGCGACGCCAGGCCGCACTGCGCCTGTATGGGGGCCGACCCGATGGGGCGACGGTGGATGCCTCTGGCCACTATTGGGTGGCCATGTACGAAGGGGCCCGGGTGTTGCGCCTGTCGCCGCAAGGCCGCGTCGTTCAGGAGCTGACCCTGCCCGCGATGTGCCCCACCATGCCCTGCCTGGGCGGCCCGGATCGCCGCACCTTGTACGTCACCACGGCCAGCCAGGGTCGCAGTGCCGCCGAGTTGCTGGCGCTGCCGCACTCGGGCTGTGTGTTTGCCACACGGGTGGAAGTGCCGGGTATCGAAACCACCGCGGTGGTTTGCCATTGATGGCTGCGTCAACGCTAACATTCCCACCCAAACATGCGTGACCACACCGACATCGCCGCACCGCGGCACGCGTATGAGGCGTGTGTCGATCAGATCCGCCAGGCGGGCACGCGCCACACGCGCCTGCACATCCGCGGCGGTGGCAGCAAATCCGCGCTGGCCTCGGCTGTTGCCCGCGGTGCGGGTGAATCCCTGGACACCCGCGCCCTCAGTGGCATCGGCAGCTACGAGCCCAGCGAACTGGTTGTCACCGCCCTGGGCGGAACCCCGCTGGCCGAGCTGGAGCAGCTGCTGGCCGAACACGGGCAATGCCTGCCGTTCGAGCCGCCTCATTTCGCGCGCGGCGCCACGGTGGGTGGCATGGTGGCGGCCGGCCTGGCCGGGCCGGCACGCGCCAGCAGCGGATCGGTGCGCGATCACGTGCTGGGCGTTGCGGTGATCGATGGTCAGGGGCGCCTGCTGCGCTTTGGCGGTCAAGTCATGAAAAACGTCGCTGGCTACGACATCTCGCGGCTGATGGCGGGCTCCTGGGGTCGCCTGGGCGTGATTGCGCAGGTCAGCCTCAAGGTTCTGCCCGCCGCACCGGCCGAGACCACCCTGCGCTTTGAGTTCGACCAAGCCACGGCCTTGCAGACCTTGGCGCGCTGGAACGCACAACCCCTGCCCATCAACGCCAGTTGCTGGGTACTTGACCACGACCGGCCCAGCCTGTTCGTGCGCCTGCGGGGTGCGCAGGCCGCGGTGGCGGCTGCGTGCAGGACCTTGGGGGGCGAAGTGATCGATCAAGCGCTGGCCCAGGCCGATTGGCAGGCCTGCCGTGACCTGCAGCTGCCCTGGTTTCGCGGACGATCCGCCGACCATGGCCTGTGGCAGCTCTCGGTGCCACCCACCGCACCAGCCCTGGTGTTGCCGCACACCAGCTTGATCGAGTGGCATGGCGCCCGGCGCTGGGTGATGGCGCCTGCCGATGCGGCCGGCACACTGCATCAGGCGGCTCGGGCGGTTGGCGGGTTTGCTTCTTTATTTATAGCAAACCAGGGCCAATCGGTGCTCGCCACCAGCCAAAATGATGCTCAAACACCCGTGACAGCCGCCATCGAGCAGCGTTTGCACCAGGTGTTTGATCCGCAAGGTGTTTTTTCGCCGGTGGCGTCGCCAGCCGTGCAGGCCTGAACCATGCAAACCCAACTCGCCGCCGAGCACCGTGACACGTCCGCCGGGCGCGAAGCCGAGGCCATCCTGCGCAAATGTGTGCATTGCGGTTTTTGCACCGCCACCTGCCCCACCTATCAGTTGCTGGGCGACGAGCTGGATGGCCCGCGTGGCCGCATCTACCTCATCAAGCAGGTGCTCGAAGGTGCCGCCCCCACCCAGTCGACCCAGCAGCACCTGGACCGCTGCCTGACCTGTCGCAACTGCGAAACCACCTGCCCCAGTGGCGTGCAATACGGGCACCTGGTCGACATCGGGCGCGACATCGTCGATCGAGCGGTGCCTCGACCGGCCGGCCAGCGCCTGCTGAGATGGGCACTCAAGGAAGGCTTGACCTCACCCTTGTTCGGCCCGGCCATGAAGCTCGGCCAGGCCGTGCGGCCCCTGCTGCCGACAGCCATCCAGGCCAAGGTGCCGCAAGCGCGTCCGGTGCGCGCCTGGCCGAAGACCATCCACCCACGCAAGATGCTGATGCTGGCGGGTTGTGTGCAACCGGCCATGATGCCGAACATCAATGTGGCCACTGCGCGCGTGCTTGATGCCGCTGGCATCGAGGTGCAGGTGGCGCCGCAGGCCGGATGCTGTGGTGCGCTTCGATTTCACCTCAACGATCAGGCCGGCGCGATGGATCAGATGCGCGCCAACATCGACGCCTGGTGGCCCGCCGTCGAGTCCGCTTCTGTCGAAGCGATCGTGATGAACGCATCGGGCTGCGGTGTGACGGTGAAGGAATACGGACACATCCTGCAGGGCGATGCCGCCTACGCCCACAAGGCGGCGCGCATCTCGGCGCTCACCAGGGATGTTGGCGAATTGCTCCCCGATCTGATCGCTGCCCTGCGCGAGCGCCATGGCCAGGCGCTGCAGCGCCTGCCAGCCCGCGCGCCGGCCGTGGTGTTTCACCCCCCCTGCACCTTGCAGCACGGGCAGGCCCTTCGCGGTGGCATCGAGGCGGGGCTGCGCGAACTGGGCTTCACCGTCCGCCTGGCCCATTCCGAGTCGCATCTGTGTTGTGGATCGGCGGGCACCTATTCGGTGCTGCAGGCCGACCTGGCGCAGG
>CAYNWR010000247.1:0-4853 GCA_964400915.1 uncultured Burkholderiaceae bacterium | reverse complement strand
GCCTTCGTGTAGCTTTCCTTGAAGCCTTCGAAGGCCTCGTCGCCCGCCGCGTATTTCCAGGTGATCCAGACGGCGCGCTTGTGGCCCTTGTCCATCATGGGCTTGCCCAGCGCCAGTGTGGGCTGCGAGTTGGTGAAGCTGGTGCGGAACACATTGGGCGCACACAGGGCGCGCGTGGCAGCGTGAACGCCGGCATTGGGGATGATGTTGAGAACACCCGATTCGCGCGCCACCCGCTGAATGCCCATCTGCACACCCGAATGGACGGTACCGATCAGCACATCCACCTTGTCGCGCTGCACGAGGCGTGTGGCGTTTTCAACGCCCTTGGACGGCTCGGATTCGTCGTCCACCTTGAACCATTCGATGTCGCGTCCACCCAGCTTGCCACCGCTTTCGTCGATGGCCATGCGCACGCCGTTTTCGATGGCCACACCCAACTGGGAAAACGTTCCCGTGTAGGGGAGCATGAAGCCCACCCGCACCCTGGACGCCTGCGCGCGAACGATTTCCGGCAGCAGCAGGCCCGTCGAGGCGGCTCCCACAAAGGCCGCGCTGCGGGTCAACACCAGTCGTCGATTGGTCATCATGATTTGTCCTTGGTTCAAGTTTGCGGATGGTTCGACCTTAGCGGCTCAGTCACCGCCAGTGGTAGGTCGGAAACCCGAATATGCACTATTGTGCACTATAGGCAGTAAAAAGCAGCAGGTGACGCGATGGGATTTGGAGTCATCAAAAATAATAGCGATCTATTGAGACTTGACGCTCGCTTCGTGCTGGTTTTTATTGATTTCTTCTGAAATGGCGGCCAAGGCGCCCACCAGCCAGTCCCGGGCCCAGGCCACCGCGAAGGTTTCGGGGGGCGGGTCGCTGGCGATGTCGTGGCAGGCCAACTCCCCGAGGCGACGGGCACCCAGGCCGCCGAGTCGCTCGTCAAAGGCATGTCCAGCGGCACAGAAGGTGCTGCCATGGCCGGCGCGATCGCCCAAGGCCAGCATGCCATACCGCACGTGCCCCAGGTAACGGGGCGACTGGTCCAGCGCGGCAAAGAAGGCTGCGGCGTTGTCCGGAACGTCGCCAGCGCCGTAGGTTGAGGTGCAGATCAGGAACAGGGTGTCTTGTTCATCGAACACCGACGGACCCAGGCCGTCCATGAGCCGGACCTCGATGCTTTCGCACAGATCGGCGCAGGCCAGTTCGATGGACTGGGCCGCGTATTCGGCGTTGCCCGTGACGGTACCAACCAGGATCAGCAGTTTCATGGCCATGCGGGCGGCACCTTGACCTGCGCCCGGTAGAATGCAAAGACTCGGAGCGTAGCGCAGTCTGGTAGCGCATCTGGTTTGGGACCAGAGGGTCGTAGGTTCGAATCCTATCGCTCCGACCAAAGGTGTACCCCCATCACTGCCCGTAGCTCAGTCGGATAGAGCAACAGCCTTCTAAGCTGTCGGTCGGGGGTTCGATTCCCTCCGGGCAGGCCACCGGAGCTGCACCCTTCCTGGCTTGAGCCGCTTCATCTCATGTCCCCAGCGTCACCACCCATCGAGGCCGTCTGCTGTGTCAGCGATTGGCACACCTTTGCGCAGCACCTGGGTCGCTCGCCCTGCCTGCAGCGCGGTGGCTGGACGCTGACCACCGTCTGGAACGCATCCAGCGCGGCGGCGGCCTTCAACCGGGTGTTGGACACGGCCGAAGCGGGAAGCTGGGTGCTTTGGGCCCACCAGGATGCCCACCTGCCATTGGGTTTTGATCGACAACTCGGTGAATCGATGCGCGAAGCCGAGCGCCGGTGGCCCGATGTCGATGTCATCGGCGTCTACGGCACCCTGCCAACCGGCGGCACGTTGCCTGCACCGGCACCACGCGCGGGCCGCCTGCTGGATCGGGGTGAACCCCTGATCGAACCGGTGGACCTGCCTTGTGAAGCCGCGGGCCTTGATGAGGTTGTGCTGCTGGTGCGCGGCGCAAGCCGCCTGCGCATGGACCCTTCGCTGGGTTTTGATTTCTATGGGACGGACCTGGCCTTGCAGGCGCGCCGTGCCGGCCGCCGCGCGGTGATTGTCGACGCGTGGTGCGAACACTGGAGCGATCTGCCGCGCGGAGGGGCGATGTCGGCCCTCAAGCGCGCCCGCCTCAAGTCCAGTGCGGCAGCCTTCGAAGCCAAATGGCACGATGCTTTGCCGATCACGACACCGTGTTTCCAGATTGACCGCGTGGGCGACGTGGCCCGCTTCATCGATCTGCACTCACACGACGCCTGAACCCAGCAACCAGAGGACGCGCCATGGATCAGGTGGACTATGTCAACGGCCGCACCCGCCTGTTTGCCATCATCGGCGACCCGATTGCGCAGGTGCGCTCGCCCGAGATGGTCACCTGGGAGATGCGTACGCGCGGCATGGACGCGGTCTTGGTGCCCATGCACGTGCGGGCGGACGAGTTCGACGAGGTGCTGCCACGCCTGATGCGACTGGCCAACCTGGATGGCCTGATCTTCACGATCCCGTTCAAGCAGCGGGCCTGCGCCTTGGCAGGCTCCCTGGGTGTGCAGGCCCGCGCCACTGGTGCGATCAACGCGCTGGCGCGGCGCGCGGACGGGACCTGGGACGGTGAGATGTTCGATGGCCTGGGCTGCGTCGAGGCCTTTCGCAGGCGCGGCTTGGCTTTGGCGGGCCGTCGCGTCGCCTTGCTCGGACTGGGTGGCGCGGGGGGCGCCATTGCGTGCGCAGTGGCTGGTGAACATCCGGCCCTGCTGCGGGCTTTTGACCTGGATCCCGCGCGCCGTCAGGCGGCGGTGGAGCGTGTGCGCCGCGTCAACGACGCGCTGGCAATTGAATCCGCGCCGATCGGCGACCTTGCCGGCTTCGATGTTCTGCTCCATGCGACACCGGTGGGCATGCTGGGCGACACCCGGCTGCCGATCGAGGCGAGCCAGATGAGGCCTGGCCTCATCGTGTTTGATGCCGTCGTGATGCCCGAACGCACCCCATTGATCCAGCTGGCCGAATCCATCGGCTGTCCAACGGTGTATGGGCGCGAGATGATGCGCGGACAGATTTCACGCATCGTGGATTTCTTCCTGGGCGCTGCTGCCGCCCAGGATGGATGAGACCTGGCGTGCAGCCAGGCAGGCGTTTGATCAGCTTCCGCGCGTGATGGGCACCGCGGCATCGCGGCCATAGCTGCCGTGTTTGCCGAGTTCCCACTTGGCGATCGCGTTGCGGTGCACCTCGTCCGGGCCGTCCGCAAAACGCAGCGTGCGCGCATGCGCGTAGGCCGATGCCAGCGGGAAATCATCGCTGAGGCCGCCGCCGCCGTGCACCTGGATCGCCCAATCGATCACCTGACAGGCCATGTTGGGCGCCACCACCTTGATCATGGCGATTTCGGTCTTGGCGGCCTTGTTGCCCGCCACGTCCATCATCCAGGCAGCCTTGAGCGTCAGCAGGCGTGCCATGTCGATCTTGCAGCGCGCCTCGGCGATGCGCTCCTGGGTGACGGTCTGCTGGGCAACCGTCTTGCCAAAAGCCACGCGCGCAAGCGAACGCTTGCACATCAGAGCCAAGGCCCGCTCGGCCAGACCGATCATGCGCATGCAGTGGTGAATACGCCCCGGGCCGAGCCGACCCTGAGCAATCTCAAATCCACGACCTTCACCCAGCAGCATGTTGCTGGCGGGCACCCTCACGTTCTCAAAGTACATCTCGACGTGACCGTGTGGGGCATCGTCGTAACCGAAGACCGTCAAAGGGCGAACGATGCGGATGCCCGGCGTGTCTGCGGGAATGACGATCATGCTCTGCTGGGAATGCTTGGGCGCTTCGGGATCGGACTTGCCCATGGTGATGAACACCTTGCAGCGCGGATCGGCGGCGCCAGAGATCCACCATTTGTGACCATTGATCACGTAGTCATCGCCCTGGCGTTCGACACGCGTCGAGATGTTGGTGGCGTCGCTGGACGCCACCTCGGGCTCGGTCATCGCAAACGCCGAACGGATTTCACCTTCCAGCAAAGGCTTGAGCCAGCGGGCCTTGATGGCGTCACTGCCGTAGCGGGCGATCGTCTCCATGTTGCCAGTGTCGGGGGCCGAACAATTGAAGACTTCGCTGCTCCATGGCACGTGCCCCATGATTTCGGCCAAGGGCGCGTATTCCAGATTGGTCAGGCCAGCGCCCTCATAGCCCGAGTGCTGGGCACTGTCGACGGGAAGGAAAAGGTTCCAAAGGCCAGCCGCACGGGCCTTGGGTTTCAGGTCCTCGATGACGCGAAGGGGTGTCCAGCGCTGCCCCGCTGCCGTCTTGGCGGCCATTTCATCGGCATACGCCTTTTCGTTGGGAAGGATGTGGTCCTCCATGAATCGCTGAAGCTTTTGCTGCAGCCCGACGGTCTTGGGTGAATAGCTGAAATCCATGGGAGGCTCCGGTGAAAGGTCAGAAAAGTGTGGGGATCAGGTGCCTGCGCGCTGCGCAAATTGCCAGGCGAGTTCGGCCATCGGACGAGCGCCCGCACCCGACTTGATGGCCTGCGCACTCGACGCGGTTCCGGCCTCCACGCGTTTGGCAATGCCCTGCAGGATGGCGGCAATGCGAAACAGGTTGTAGGCCATGTAGAAATTCCAGTCCTGGCTCAAGGCTTGAGGCGTCGCAAGCCCCGTGCGTTCGCAATAACGCGCGACATAGGCGCTTTCGGTGGGGATGCCCAGCGCGGCGTGATCAAGGCCACCGATGCCTCGAAAGTTGCCGGGCGGGATGTGCCACGACATGCAGTGGTAGCTGAAATCGGCCAAAGGGTGCCCCAAGGTCGACAACTCCCAATCGAGCACAGCCAGGATGCGTGGCTGGGTGGGATGG
>CAYNWR010000246.1:0-4867 GCA_964400915.1 uncultured Burkholderiaceae bacterium | reverse complement strand
TGCGGCTGTCGACGCGGCACTTGCGCGGCAGCAGCAGGATGTTGTCGTAGTCGAAAATTTCCATGGTGGCTCCAAGCTTCGGAAAGGCTGTTGATCAACCGTTGGACGCTTGGACTTGCCGGCCCGGATCTGCCGGCGACGCTGCAATGGCAGGCACCAACAAAAAACCGGGCCACAAGTGCTTGGGCCCGGTGATCAATTGTATGTCAGCGCAACACGGCGTGGGCAAGCCCCACATAAACCGGGATGCCCACCAGGATGTTCAGTGGAAAGGTCAGCCCCAGCGACAGACCGAAATACAGCGCGGGATTGGCTTCGGGCAGGGCGTGGCGCAGCACGGCCGGCACAGCGATGTAGGACGCACTGGCCGCCAGCACCATCAACAGCGCGCCGTCACCGGGGCCGACATCCAGCACCCGGCACAGCGCCAGGGCGAGCAGGGCATGTGCTGCCGGCGCGAGCAGGCCGTAAGCGAGCAAGGCGGGCGAGGTCCCGCGCAAGGCCGGCAGGTTGCGCGCGGTCTGCAGGCCCATGTCGAGCAGGAAAAACGCCAGCATCCCCTTGAACAGGTCGACCGAGAACGGTGCCAAAGCCGCCATGCCGCTGTCGCCCGCCACCAAACCAACCCCCATCGAGCCCAGCAGCAGCAGTTGTGCGCCGTCGGTGAACGATTCATGCAGCACCGATCGCAGCCGGCTGGTCGGTTCGGGCCCGGCCGACCCGGCTGGTGCACGCAGGCGCGCACGCTGCGCGTTGGCCAGCACCACGGCCATGATGATCGCTGGCGACTCCATCAGGGCCATCGCGGCAGCCATGTATCCCCCGTAGGGCAGTTGGGCGCGGTCCAGGTGCTGAACCGCGGTCATGAAGGTCACCGCACTGACCGATCCGTAGGTGGCCGCGATGGCAGCCGCGTCGAACGGATTGACGATGCGCCGCAGGATCAGATAGCCCAGGGCCGGGATCACACACGCCAGGGCCACAGCACAGCCAAGGCCGATGGCCACCTGCAGATTGAGGCCCGAGACGGCCAGTGCGTGACCGCCCTTGAGCCCCAGGGCCATCAGCAGGTACAGCGAGAGAAAGCGCGCGATGGCGGCCGGGATTTCCAGATTGGATCGAACCAGGCCCGCGAAAACGCCAAACACGAAGAACAGGATGGCCGGGTCGCGCAGGTTGTCCATTGAAGGAAAAGGGGTGAATCACTCAGGGGCGCGGCAGTCTGCCACGGCAGTGGCCAGCAGGCGCCCTCTGGGGTCTTCCACCCAGGCCACCACAGCCAGCCGCTGCGGATTGGCGCCTTCGGGGATGGCCATCACACGCGACTCTTGCAGTTGCTTTGAATTTGATAGCAAATCAGTCTGTTCCCACGCTCGCTCCAGGCTGTTTCGGGCAAGATTTCTTGCCACCGGGCTGTTTTCGGTGCCTTCGGGCAGCCTTTCGATCAGGACCACAACGGCCCGCCATGGGCCCGGCGAGGAAGACACCAGCGGCAGGCTGATGCGCAGGGACACGCCCAGGTAACCGTTGAAGGGCAAACCATGGGCCACCCGCAGGGCCTGCCGCACCTGGGGCGCGCGAACCGCGGTGCGCTGCGCGGTGCCGCGCACCACCTGCCCCAGCGCTTCAGCCCGCCATTGGCTGTCCAGGCGGGCGACGGCCGACAGCGGCGCATCGTCGCCCTGCGCGCCGGGGAGCACCCAGTCGACCACCAGCGCGCCAGGGCCAGCACGCGGGGTGTCGCGGGCCCGCCAGCAGTCCGCGCAGTCGGCACTCAGGAACCTTTCAAGCAGGGTCCGCGGCGCGGCGCGGCCATCGCTTGAGCACAAGGCCTGCGCCTGCGCGGGTGGCGCGACCGCTGCGCCAAGCACCAGCCAGGCCGCGGCACAAGCCAGGGACACGCGTAAACTGAAGTGCATGAAGAAACCCAATCTGCTGGTGATCCTGATTGACGATCTGCGCCATGACGAGTTCGGCGCGGGCGGACATCCGTACATGAAGACGCCTCACATCGACCGCATCGCGCACGAAGGCGCCATGCTGACACGGGCGTTTCACACCACCCCGATCTGCTCGCCCAACCGCGCGTCGATTGTGACCGGCCAGTACGCCAGCCGTCACGGCATCATCGACAACGTGGCGCGCGACGCCATGAGCCACCGATTGCCCAACTACCACCTGGACCTGCAGCGCCTGGGTTACGAGACCGCGCACATCGGCAAGTGGCACATGGGCAACGACGGCAAGCCGCGGCCCGGCTACGACACCTGGGTGAGCTACGACGGCCATGGCCGGCTCATGAACCCGCGCCTGAACCACAACGGCGACTACCGCGATCACCAGGGCCACATCACCGACATCATGAACGATCTGGCGGTGCAGTTCCTCGAGAAGAAGCGCCGCAAGCCGTTCTCGCTGTTCTTTGCGCACAAGGCCGTGCATCCCGATGCCGAGCAGGCCGCCGATGGCACCCTGCGCATCTCGGCGCAAGGCGGCTATGTGGTGGCCGAGCGCCACCGCCAGCTCTACGAAGGCGCGGTCTTTCCGCGCAAGCCCAACATGCTGTCACCCGCGCAGGTGGTCAAGAGCAAGCCCGCATGGGCCGAATGCTTCGGACTGCGCAAGGGCGACAGCGCCGACGCGATCCTCAAGGCCATCCATTCGGGCGACCAGGAAGAGATCCGCCTGCGCGCACGCATGATGGCCGCCGTGGACGAAGGGGTCGGGCGGCTCTTCGAGGTGCTCGAACGCAAGGGCGAACTGGACAACACCTTCATCGTGTTTCTGGGCGACAACGGCTACTTCTTTGGCGAACACGGCCTGGGCCCGGAGCGGCGCTTTGCCTACGAGGAAGGCATCCGTTCGCCGTTTGCGGTGCGTTTTCCGCCCCTCGTGCGCGCGGGGGTCACGCGCGACGCGCTGGTGATCTGCCAGGACATCGCCCCCACGCTGATCGAGTTGGCTGGCGGCACGCCGGGCCCGCAGGTGCAGGGGCGTTCGTTGCTGCCGGTGCTGGCCTCGGGCCGTGCGCGCCTGCGCAAATCGGTGCTGGTGGAGTATTGGGCCGAAAACGCCATGCCCTGGCTGGTGGGCATGACCTACAAGGCCATTCGCACCGACCGCCACAAGTACATCCACTGGGTCAACCGGGGCCAGGGCGGCGAGCTCGACGAGTTGTACGACCTGCAGGCCGACCCCCACGAACTGAAGAACCTGAACACCTCGCCAGCCCATGCGGCGTTGCGGGAGCGCCTGCGGCGGGAGCTGGCGCGGCAGGTGGCACAGGCCCTGGGTTTGTAGGTTGTTACGAGTTCAGATGAGGGGCGCGGGTCCTGCGCGATAGAGTTCGCCGACTCACCCTGCAAGCCGCCGATGAATCGCCTGATCCGACCTCACCCCTGTCGGCCTGTGGGTCTGCTGCTGGCCCTGTTGCTGACCCTGTGGGCTGTTCAGACCGCACACGCGGCCACCTTGCGCGTGGGGCCAGGCCATCCCTATGCCAAGCCCTGTGCAGCGCTCACGGTTGCAGCCAGTGGCGACACCGTGGAGATCGAAGGGGGTCAGACCTATGCCGGTGACGTGTGTGCGATCACGGCGCACCGGCTCACGATCCGCGGTGTCAACGGGCGACCGAAGATCGAGGCGGCGGGGCGTTACGCCTGGGGCAAGGGAACCTGGGTTCTGGTGGGCGACAACACCACCATCGAGAACGTCGAGATGTCGGGCGCCAAGGTGCCGGACCGCAACGGCGCTGCGCTGCGCCTGGACGGCAAGCACCTGACACTGCGCCAATGCTTCCTGCACGGCAACGAGAACGGCTTGCTGACCAGCAACGATGGTGTGTCCCACATCGTCATCGAAGGTTGCGAATTTGCGCGCAACGGGTATGGCGACGGCTTCTCGCACAACCTGTATGTCGGCCGTGTGGCCAGCCTGGTGTTTCGCCACAACTATTCGCACGATGCACTCATCGGCCACAACCTGAAGTCGCGTGCGGCCACCAACACCATCACCTACAACCGCTTCTCCAGCAGCGCGCCGGGTGCAAGCGGTGCGGGCAAGCCCAGTTACGAGATCGATCTGCCCAACGGTGGTACCTCGTATGTCATCGGCAACCTGGTGCACCAGCCCGCCAGCCACGACAACCCCGGGCTGCTGGCCTATGGCATGGAAGGCGCCAGCAATCCCGGGCAGGATTTGTACGTGGTGAACAACACCTTCATCAACGACGATCCGTCGCGGGGCACATTTCTTGTCATCGGTTCCGGGGTGGCGACACCGGTGTTCGCGCAGAACAACCTGTTCGTGGGAGTCGGCACCGTGTCCTCGCAGGCCAGCATGGTGAGCAAGAACAACCTGAAGGTGCCCAGCACCCAGGCGCCCTTGTTTGTGGCTCGGGCCAACAACGATTTCCGCCCGGCGCCAGGATCTCCGGTCATTGACGCCGGCGACGTGGCAGCACCCGCGCGATCGGGCACGTCGCTGCTTGCGGACGCCGAATACGTGCACGTGGCCCAGTCGCGCCCACGGCCGGTGGACGGACGCATTGACATCGGTGCCCACGAGGCCTCGGCCGACGGCGGCGGTGCCTTGAGCAGCACGCGGGCGGACTGCTTGTTCGATTGGGCGGAGCGGAACGTGTCGGGTGTGTTCACGCCGCCGGCGCTGTCGCAGACATCACCACCGTTCCGATTCCGCTTCTACCCACCATTGGCGCTCTACCTTGCGGCCTCGAGCCAGGATGGCCATGTCTACACGCTGATGGGTGGCCAGCTGAACGACCTCGGACCAGCGGCAGACCTGATCGCGCCGACGGGTTGCTCCTGAATCACGCGCCATCGCGCTTGCCTGGCATCGCACGATGCGC
>CAYNWR010000245.1:0-4894 GCA_964400915.1 uncultured Burkholderiaceae bacterium | reverse complement strand
GTCCTCGGCGGTGAACCCGGTCGATTTCACCACGTCACGGTATCTTTCCCAGGTGACCCGGTAGATCGTTGCGAACTCCTCGGGTGAGTTCAGGTCGATGTCGATGCCGATGTTCTGCAGCGCCTGTGTACCTGCCTGCGACCGGACGTACTCGCCAACCGAGGCGTTCAGGCGAGCGACCACATCGCGAGGGGTGCGCGCCGGCGCGATGAGTCCCGACCAATCCTGGAACACCACATCCTGGCCCAGCTCGAGCATGGTCGGCACCTCCGGCGTGAAGCGCGTGCGCTGACGGGTGGTCGTGGCCAGGACGCGCAGTTTGCCGTCGCGGGCATGCTGCAAGACCTCGGGCAGCGGGGTCACAACGGCGGCGATGTGGCCGCCCAGGACGTCGACGACCGAAGGCGCGCCTCCCTTGTAAGGGATCATTCGCAGTGGCGCGCCCGACAGCTTGGCGTATTGCACGCCTGCAAAGTGCTGACCACCACCGGCTGGCGCGCCAAAGGTGGCCTTGTCGGGGTTGGCTCTTGCCCAGGCGATGAAGTCGGCAGCGGTTCTGACCTGCGATGGAACCGCCGGGCCGATGGACAGCGCAAATGCGCCCTTGCTCGTTGTCGCCACGGGCACAAAGTCCACCATCGGATCGTAGGGCAGCGTCCGGTAGATGTGGGGGAAGATGGCCATTGGAAACGCCGGGGTGAACAACACCACACTGCCATCGGCCGGCGCGTTCTTGACCCACACGGCACCCACCCGTCCGTTGCCGCCCACGCGGTTGTCGACGACCACGGTCTCGGCGTAGCGCCCGCGCAGGTGCTCGGCCAGCAGCCGGGCGACGGCGTCGGTGGCGCCGCCCGCCGGAAAGGCCACGACCACGGTGAGCTGGCGCACAAGCGTCTGTGCCCGCGCCGGGGCCGTTGCCAGCCCACTGGACGCCAGCAGCGCGGCGCCCAATCGGGCCAATGTTTCTCGGCGTTGCTTCATGCCGGTCTCCTTGACTGGGGTGTTGTGGTCTGTGTGGGCGCCTGGGCGGTCAGGACACCACGTTCAGCAAGGGCTCGCCGGCCTGCAGGCGCCGGATGTTGTCGGCGACACCCTGTGCAAGGCGCTGCAAGCTGCGCGGGCTGCCCGAACCCGCATAGTGCGGCGAAACGATGAGGTTGGGGCTTTCCCAAAGTGGATCGTCGGCGGGCAGCGGTTCCGGGTCGGTCACGTCCAGCGCCGCGCCGCCGATCTGTCCGCTGGCCAGTGCGCGGGCCAGCGCCTGTTGATCGACGATCGGACCGCGGGCCACGTTGACCAGCAGGGCACCGGGCTTGCAGGCCGCCAATTCCGCATCGGACATCAGGTGCGTGGTGTCCGGTGTCAGCGCAATGGCGACCACGATGGCGTCGGCCTGAGCAAGCGCGGCGTGCAGCTCGGTCAGTGGCAGGGCCCGATCGACATGGGGGTCTTCGCGCGGTGTGCGGGCCACCGTGACCACGCGCATGTCGAAGGCATGGGCCCGTCTGGCCAGTTCGCGACCAATGTGCCCGTGACCGACGATCAGCAGCGTGGTCCCTTCAAGCGAGCGGGCCCGGGGCGCTACCAGGGTCCGATCAAAGGCGCGGCGTGGCATCACGGTCGAGATCAGATCGGGAACGCGCCGCGCGAGCGCAAGCAGCAGGGCCATCGCGTGCTCCGCCACGGCCGGCGACACGCCCCCGGCTGCATAGGTGACGGTGACACCGGCTGGCCAACCGAGCTCTTCGTACCCCTCGCGGCCGGCCGAGATGAAATGCAGCCAGCGCACGGTGGCGCCCGGTGCTCGCAATGCCGCATACACCTGGCGCGCTTCGTCCTGCGGTCCGTGGACCAGCAACAGGCCGCTGGCGCCGGGCAGTGCGGCCAGGGTTTCTTCCAGCGTGAACGTCATCTGCAAGGTGACCCCTGCGAGGGCACCAACGGCTTCGACGATCTGTTGACGGGCCAGTTGCAGACGAGCCCAGTAGACGATTCGCATGATGGGTGGTTCCACGCAGGAATTGAAGGTTCAGCGGCCCCGCCACGGGCGCGCGCGCACGGCATCCTCGTCGATCTCGCTGCCCCAACCCGGGCGATCGGGCACGATCATGTGACCATCGACCACCTGAGGTGGATGGCTGAGATGGTCACGGGTCCACGGCGCTTCGTCAACCCGCAGTTCCATGATCCGCAGGTTGGGGGCGATCGCGCTCAGGTGCAAGCTCATCAGGTTGCCCAGCTCACCCACAGGATTGTGGGGCGCCATCGTGGTTTCGTGGGCGTCCGCCAGGGCGGCAATGCGGGCAGACTGCCACACACCGTTCCACATCGGATCGATGATGCAGGTGTCCACGGCCTGGTGCTGCAGGAAGGGGCGGTATTCAGCCACGCCATGCAGCGACTCCAGCGACGCGATCGGCACCCGTGCGTGGCGCCGGATCAAGCTCAGGGCATCGGGGTTGTTGATGTCCAGTTCGAGCCACGCCAGGTTCAGGTGCTCCAGGCGCTGTGCGATGCGCAGATAGCCCTCGGTGCGCTGGCTGAAACTGAGGTCCAGCATCAGGCCCACATCGGGCCCGATGGCCTCTCGGTAGGCCGTCATCTGCTCGACGATGGCGCCCAGTTGCCTGTCGCCGATCGAGCGATCCAGAAAACCGGGCGCCGGCCGAAACCCGCCACTGAAGAAGGTGGGCTTGGCTTGATCGAAGAACACGGGGTTGGTCTTGACGGCGCGAAAACCCTGGGCCACGGCCTGCCGGGCCACGTCGGCCAGATCGGACAGCGACTCGATCGGCGGACACCCCAACACATCGGTGTAGAAGGCCGCGCGCGGCCCCACCCGATAGCTGCCGCAATGGGTCCAATACACGGGCACGCGCTCGCGCAGCGGGCCACCGAGCAGCGTGTGCACGGGAAGGCCGGCGGCCCTGGCGGCGATGTCCAGCGCCGCGTTCTCGATGGCCGCGATGGCCTGCTGGGCGAGGCCGCCGGCGGCCAGCCGTGTGGTCGCGAGCAGGGTCTCGCTGATCCGGCCGTACTGGCGCGGGTCCATGCCCATCGCCGTGCGACCGAAGTCGTGGATCAGCGGGTCGATCCGCGCGCCGGAGAAACTGTCGTAGAACTCCGACCAACCCACGATCCCCTCGTCGGTGCTCATCTTCAGGTAGGAACACGCGCGGTAGCCGCCGTCGGCATGCAAGGTCTCCAGGCTAACGATCTTCACGGGGCGGTCTCCTGCTCGTTGAGTTGGGCCAGACGCTGCACGGTACCGATGTCGGCCCAGGCCTGGTGGTGCAGCGACGCCCCGACGCGTCGCTGGTCCATCGCACGGCGCAGCACGGGAGCCAGCGGCGCCTTGATGCCCTGTGCGTTGCCCGAAGCGATGTCGCACCAGGGTGGCTCGAACAACGCACGGTGGTACAGCCCCAAAGTCGAATACGTCCAGCGCGGCGCATCGGTGCCCCCGGGCAGGTTCAGCGCCCGCCCATCATCGGACATCCCGAAATCCCCCGCAGGGTTGTGGCTTGGATTGGGAACCAGCACGATGTGCGCAAGACAACCCGCGTCAAGCGACGCCTGTGCGGCCGGCAAGCCCGGATCAAATCCCGGGCACCAGACGTCGGCCGCCACCACCCAGAAACGCGGGGCCAGCATGGGCAACGCGCGGCAGATGCCACCGGCGGTTTCGAGCGCGCCGCCAAAATCGCGACCCTCGGCGGAATAGCGCAGCCGAACCCCCCAGCGCGCGCCGTCACCGAGCACGTCGGGAAACTGGTCTTCGAGCCAGGCCGTATTGACAACAATGTCGCGAATACCGGCCCGAGCGAAAGCCTCCAGGTGCCAAACGATCAGGGGCTTGCCTCGCACGGGCAGAAGGGGCTTGGGGCAGGTGTCGGTCAGGGGGCGCATGCGCTCGCCTCGACCAGCAGCCAGCACGATGGCCTGGGCGGGGGGCTGCGCGGTCATGGGGGCACGGCACGGGCCGCCAGCGTTGTGCCGCGCCGCAGCGCGTGGCGCTCGACGTGTCGCGCGTCGAACAGGCTCAAAAGCTGCGACAACACGGCTTCGGCCTGTGGCGAATGGTCGGCATGGGCATGGCAGACGTAGACGTCCAGCGTCACGGCCGAGTGTTCGGGCCAGGTGTGTATGCACACATGCGACTGAGCTATCAAAATGGTAGCTGTCACACCAGATTCGACGCCCGCTACGGGCGGAAATCGATGAAAAACATGGTCAACAATGGTCAAGCCGGTCTGCCGCACGATGCGAGCGCAGTGGGCGATCAGGCGTTCACCATCGGTCAGCCAGGACCGATCGCAGCGGCAATCGTGGAGGTCGGCGGTGAGGTGCAGGCCGTGCATGGGGCGACTGTAAGCCCGCCGCGTAAAATTTCGGGTTTTCCCGTGAGCAACGACATGCCCAACACCCAATCGATGGCACACGCCATCCGTGCACTGGCGATGGACGCCGTGCAACAAGCCAACTCCGGTCATCCGGGGGCACCCATGGGCATGGCCGAAATTGCCGTTGCGCTCTGGTCGCAACACCTCAAGCATTCGCCCGAGCATCCCGATTGGGCCGACCGCGATCGCTTCGTGCTTTCCAACGGCCATGGCTCCATGTTGTTGTACGCACTGCTGCACCTGACGGGGTATGACCTGGGCGTGGACGAGCTGCGGCGTTTTCGGCAGCTGCACAGCAAGACCCCGGGCCATCCCGAGGTCGATGTCACGCCCGGGGTCGAGACCACCACCGGTCCGCTGGGTCAAGGGGTAACGAACGCCGTGGGCATGGCGCTGGCCGAAAAGCTGCTGGCCGCGGAATTCAACCGAGAAGGCCATGCCATCGTCGATCACCACACCTGGGTGTTCCTGGGCGACGGCTCCCTGAT
>CAYNWR010000244.1:0-4895 GCA_964400915.1 uncultured Burkholderiaceae bacterium | reverse complement strand
GCGATGTCGTGGATCTCGGTGTTGGCGAACAGGCGGTCGCGCTCGACCTCCCAGGTGTTGAGCACCTTTCCGCGCAGGGGCAACACCGCCTGGCATTCCTTGTCGCGCCCCATCTTGGCACTGCCGCCGGCCGAGTCGCCCTCCACCAGGAAGATCTCGTTGTGCGCCAGATCCCGGCTTTCACAATCGGTGAGCTTGCCCGGCAACACGGCCACGCCCGAACCCTTGCGCTTTTCAACCTTCTGCCCGGCCTTTTGCCGCACCTGCGCGGCGCGGATGGCCAACTCGGCAATTTTCTTGCCGTGCTCCACGTGGCTGTTCAGCCACAGCTCCAGCGCGGGCCGCACGAACCCGGCCACCAGGCGCACCGCGTCGCGCGAATTCAGGCGCTCCTTGATCTGGCCCTGAAACTGCGGATCAAGCACCTTGGCCGACAGCACGTACGAGGCCCGCGCAAACACGTCCTCGGGCAGCAGCTTCACACCCTTGGGCAAGAGCGCATGCAGTTCCACAAAACCCTTGACGGCCTGGAACAGGCCCTCGCGCAGGCCGCTGTCGTGGGTACCACCGGCGCTGGTGGGAATCAGGTTGACATAACTCTCGCGCAGCGGCGCCCCCTCTTCGGTGAAGCCCAGCACCCAAGCCGCGCCCTCGCCTTCGGCAAAGGTTTCGCTGGCAGCGTCGGCATACCCATCGCCCTCGAACAGGGGGGCAATGGGATCGGCCGGCAGCGACTGCGACAGATAGTCCGACAGGCCGCCCTTGTAGATCCAGGTCTGGGTTTCGCGGGTCTTCTCATGGGTAAGGGTCACCGTCACGCCGGGCATCAACACCGCCTTGCTGCGCAACAGTTGCACCAGTTCGGCCTGTGGCAAGGCGGTGGCGTCGAAATACTTGCCGTCGGGCCACACCCGCACCAGGGTGCCCTGGCGCTTGTCGCCCTCGCCGGCAGCACGCTTTGCCAGGGGTTCAGACACATCGCCCCCGGCAAACACGATGCGCGCCACCTGGCCCTCGCGCCAGCTCGTGGCCTCCAGGCGCTTGGCCAGGGCGTTGGTCACGCTCACACCCACGCCGTGCAGGCCGCCGGAAAAACTGTACGCACCGCCGCGACCCTTGTCGAACTTGCCGCCCGCGTGCAGGCGCGTGAACACCAGTTCGATCACCGGCGCGCCCTCCTCGGGGTGCAGGCCGAACGGGATGCCCCGGCCGTCGTCCTCGACGCTGACCGAGCCATCGGTGTGCAGCGTCACCCGGATCTTCTTGCCGTGCCCGGCCAGGGCCTCGTCGGCGGCGTTGTCCAGCACCTCCTGGATGGTGTGCAGCGGGTTGTCGGTGCGCGTGTACATGCCCGGGCGCTGGCGCACGGGCTCGAGTCCCTTGAGCACCCGGATGGAGCCTTCCGAGTAGTTGGCGGAAGCGGCGGTGGACGGGGTCTTGCTGGCCATAGGGGAGCGGATTGTAGGGCCAGAACCGGAATTATCTGTATGCAACCACAGGTCTCGCCATCTCTGGTTACCGCTCAACACATCCCGGGCGACAATGGGATCAACCAAAAAAACCATGAGGAGACACCCACATGAGCGCCCCATTCGACACACGTCCCCTGACGCCCAAGCTGGGAGCTGAAATCCGCGGCCTGCGCCTGGCCGATGGCGTGGACGACGCCACATTTGCGGCCATCTACCAGGCCTTCCTGCGCTATGAGGTGCTGCTGTTCGAGCCGCAGGAGCTGCCGCCGGCCGCACACGTGGCCTTCGGGCGGCGATTTGGCGAGGTTCAGGTGCACGTGATGAACCAATACCACTCGGACGGCTTTCCCGAGCTGTATCGCCTCTCCAACCTCGACGACCAGGGCCAGCCCAGCGGCAAGCACCCGGACAAGGGCACGATGAGCTGGCACACCGATGGATCGTGGTCGCGCGTGACCGGGCAGGCCACCATCATCTATGGCGAAAAGGTGCCCGCCGTGGGCGGCCAGACCCATTTTGCAGACATGTACGGCGCCTATGAACGCCTGGACGATGCATGGAAGGGGCGGCTTGAAGGCCTGCGCGCGGTGCACAACCTGGATTTCTCACGCAACCGGCGCCACGCAGAAGACCCGATGACCGAGGAGCAGAAAAAGGCCAAGCCGCCGGTGGATCACCCCATCGTGCGCACCCACCCCGAGACGGGCCGCAAGTGCATCTACCTGGGCGACCACGCCGAATCGATTGTCGGCATGCCGTACGAGGAGGGGCGGGCCCTGATCGACGAACTCAACCAGATGATCATCCACCCGGACCTGTGCTACGAGCACCGCTGGACGGCCGGCCAATTGATCCTGTGGGACAACCGCTGCACGCTGCACCGGGCCACGGCATTTGACCTGGAACGTGAGGCGCGTGTGGTGCGGCGTTGCACCGTGCTGGGCGAGGTGCCGCACTGACATCACACCGTTTGAGTTCGACCACGACTTCAGTGGGCGCTCCGCCTTGCCCAGAGGCGTTGCCACAGCGGGTCGATCA
Source organism: uncultured Burkholderiaceae bacterium (assembly GCA_964400915.1). Lineage (GTDB taxonomy): Bacteria > Pseudomonadota > Gammaproteobacteria > Burkholderiales > Burkholderiaceae_C > CAYNWR01. The sequence continues at coordinate 2,385 of CAYNWR010000244.1, read as the reverse complement.
AGGCTCAAACGGTGCTCGCCGCAGTGAGCGGTCTCAACAGCAAATCGGCAACGCGCTGCGCGAGGATGGAATCCTTGCGCCACACCAGCGCCACTGGCATCGGATCGAGGGTCACCGTGATGGGCAATATCGTCGTTGCCTGACCACTTTGCAGTGCTGCAGACTGCGCACAGCAGGTCAACAAGTCGGTTTGTGCCACGACGGACAGGCTGTAGAAGAACGAAGGCGATTCGACCATCGGTACCGGTGGCACGATTCCGCATCGCAGAAAGGCGTCCACCAGCGCCACTCGTGTCGTTGACTGCTTGTCCGGCAAGATCCACGGCCAATGGGCCAGTTCGGCCAATTGCAGCTTGCGCTTGCCCGCCAGCGGGTGCTTGCGCGCCGCCACCACCGACAAGCTGCTCTCGTAGAGCACCCGCTGCGTCAGCGATTGCGCATCGGGGGCATCCGCATCGCGACTGGGCAAGCGGCCCAGCAGCAGATCGATTTCCCCCCGCAGCAGCAATTGCATGAGGTGATCTGCACGGCCGTCGATGATGCGGGGCCGCCAGGCAGGTCGGCTGTCGATGAGCTTCTTGACCAACTGGGGCAGCACCGTGGTCGCCGTGTGAGGAAACGCTCCGAGGCGCACGACCGGAAGTCCCTTTCCCGCGAGAGTTGACCCCATGCCACCCACCTCGCCCAACACGGTGCGACAGCGTGGCAAGAGGGCTTCGCCTTCGCTGGTCAACACCATGCCGCGGCCTTGCCGACGAAACAGCTTGGTGTCAAACAGGCTCTCGATCTCCTTGAGCATCATGCTCGCCGCCGACGGCGTGATGGCCAGGTTTTCGGCGGTGAGCGCCAGCGAGCCGCGGTCGGCCAGCAATGTCAGGAAGCGCAGTTGCCGCACACGCAGTTGATCGAGGCGGGGATGGTTCATTGGGCGATCTGTACAAACTTAAGCAAAAGCTGATGTCAAGAGGCAAAAGATTGAATATTCATTGATGTTACGGCAATAGAGTTGCAGGGTGTTCATCCGCCAGGAAGCCCCATGAACGAACCCAACCCGCACCACTTGCAACGCCGGTCCCTGTTGCTGCTGATGGGTGGGGCGCTTGCCACGCCTGCCGGCTGGGCCCAGGACTGGCCGAGCAAGACGGTCAATTTCGTGGTGCCGTTTCCGGCGGGCGGTTCCAACGATGTGGTGGCGCGCCTGGTCGGTGAAGCCCTGCGAAAACGCATCGGTCAAACCGTTCTTGTCGACAACAAGCCGGGGGCAAACGGCGTTCTGGGCGTCGAGGCGGTGCTGCGAGCGCCCAAGGACCACCACAATTTTCTCGTCGCCTCGGATTCGGTCTCGTTGCTGCCGCTGTTTCGGCCCACCTCGTGGGACCTCGCCCGGTCTTTCGTTCCCGTCGCGGTGCTGTCGTACCAACCCATCGTCGTCGTCACGGCACCGTCATCGGGCCTGAAAACCCTGCAAGACCTGCAAGCCCGCGCGCGCAGCCGGCCAGATCAGGTGCCCTATGCCAGCTCGGGTCAGGGCTCCGGTCAACACCTGGTGGGCGAGCTTTTTTCCGTGAACCTGGGGATCAACCTTCTGCACATCCCCTACAAAGGCGGCGGACAAGCTGTCAACGATGTGCTTTCCGGGCAGGTCACTGCGGCTGTCCTCGGGGCCGCAGCGGTGCTTCCCCACATCAAGTCGGGCAAGTTGACTGCACTGGCCGTCAGCACCCGTCGGCGTTCGTCCATCCTGCCGGATACACCCACCCTGGCCGAAAGCGGCGCTGGGGACATCGACGTTCCGCAGTGGTCGGCGCTGTTTGCTCCGGAAGGTACACCTGCGGCGGTGGTCACGCTGCTGCGACGCCACGTCGAAGAATGCCTGGCCGACAGCGGCGTGAAGCAACAACTGCAGAACCTGGCCATGGAAAGTTCCACCACCGCGCCCGAGGCATTCCAGCAGCGCATGGTGCAGGACCGCGAGCGGTGGGCGCGCCTGATCAAGGAACGCAAGATTTCGCTGGACTGAACATGCCGGAAACCGAGAAACAGCCGCATATCGTTCTGGTGCTGGCCGACAACCTGGGTTGGGGCGAACTCGGCTGCTACGGCGGCGGGGCCCTGCGGGGTGCCCCCACGCCGCGCATCGACGCACTGGCGCGGGAAGGCCTGAAGTGTCTGAACTTCAACGTGGAGAGCGACTGCGTTCCGACTCGGTCCGCACTGATGACGGGTCGCCACCCGATCCGCACGGGTGCGCTGCAGTCCGTGCCCGCCGGCCTGCCGCAGGGCATTCACCCGTGGGAGCGGACCTTGCCTCAGGTGTTGAAGGACGCAGGATACGCCACCGGCATGTTCGGCAAGTGGCACCTGGGCGATCGCGAGGGCCGTTAT
>CAYNWR010000243.1:0-4952 GCA_964400915.1 uncultured Burkholderiaceae bacterium | reverse complement strand
GGTCGAGCGCGTCGCGCATCTGGTCGAAATAGGCCACCTGCAACTTGGTGCCCAGCTTGACCTGGCCGGCGTCTGGCGCCAGCTCGCCCAGGATCAGGCGCAGCAGCGTGGTCTTGCCCGCGCCATTGGGGCCCATCAGGCCGATCTTGTCGCCCCGCAGCACGATGGTGTCCAGATCGCGCACCACCGTGCGCGGGCAATCCGGTGCATCGAAGGATTTGGACACGCCGGTGAGTTCGGCCACCAGCCGACCACTGGCGGAGCCGGTGTCGACATCCAGCTGCACCCGACCCGTGGCGGCGCGGCGTGCATCATGCGACGCACGCAAGGCCTGCAGGCGCACGATGCGGGCCTGGGCGCGTGTGCGCCTGGCCTCCACGCCTTTGCGGATCCAGATCTCTTCCTGCGCCAGCAGTTTATCGGCCTTGGCCTGCACCACGGCCTCGGCCGCCATCTGCTCGGCCTTCAGCACGCGGTAGAGCGAGAAGTTGCCGGGGTAGCTGGCCAGGTGGCCACGATCCAACTCCACCACCCGAGTGGCCACACGGTCCAGGAACGCCCGATCGTGGGTGACGAAGACCAGGCTGCCGCCCAGGCCGAGCAACAGGTCTTCGAGCCAGACGATGGATTCGAGGTCGAGGTGGTTGGTGGGTTCGTCCAGCAGCAGGACATCGGGACGCGAGACCAGCGCCTGCGCCAGCGCCACCCGCTTGCGCTGGCCGCCCGAGAGCTCCCCCACACGTGCACCGCCCTCCAGGCGCAGGCGTTGCAGGCTTTCCTGCACACGCTGTTCCCAGGTCCAGCCGTCGATCGCGTCGATCTGGGCATGCAACATGCTCAGTGCGTCGGTGCTGGTGTCGCTGGCGCCATGCACAGCCTGCGGGGGCGAATCCGAACTTGCCAGCGCCGAATATTGATCGCGCAGGGACTTTGCGAGCGCCAATCCTTCGCTGACAGCTACAAAAACAGTAGCGTCCGGATCGAGCGCGGGCTCTTGCGCCACCAGGGCCACACGGATGCCTTGTTGGCAGTGCAACACACCACCGTCCAGCGCGGCGTGCCCCGCCAGCACCCGCAGCATGGACGACTTGCCCGTGCCATTGCGCCCGATCAAGGCCACCCGCTCGCCGGCCTCCAGCGCAAACTCGGCATGGTCGAGCAAGGGCCAATGGCCGTGGGCGAGTTGGGCGTCAAGAAGGGTCAGGAGGGACATGGGTCAAGCGGGCGCAACACGCCCCGCGTCGATTTGAACAGGCTTTTGTGGCCCCGCTGCACCGCGAGGGCGGATCGCATCACATCACCGTGCTGTGAGCTGGCCCTAGGCCAAGCCAAAGCCGCAGTGGGCGCGCGCGACGCGCGAATCGTGCCCGCTCAGGGCCTCGACCCATTGGCTTGCAAGATGTTCGGTGCTTCGCGAGACGGCCTGTGCCGCAACCGCGGCCACATAAGTCGTGCACAATTCAAAGGGCGCAGGCAACAAGCCCAGCAGGCGCACCCCTTCGGTGTAAGCGATCTCGGTCACCTGGGTGATGCCCAGGTCGTTTTCGGCCTCACCGGCAGCGCCGCGCCGGGCCAATTCGGCCATGGCGATGTTGCCGCCGGGGTAGCGCTGGATGCGCGTGTCCAGGGAGGTGGCGATGCCCAGCGTGCGCAGCATCTTCATCACATGGATGCCTGCGGTGGACTGCTCGGTATCGGGGCAATGCAGGGTGCTCACCGCCAGCAAGGCTTCGCGCAGGGCTTCGGGCGTGCGCACGTCGGGTGCCGCGGCGCGGCGGCCCGTTGCTGCGGCAACGCCCGTGGCCACCACGCCCAGGCGGCGCGCACTGCCGGCCAGCACAAGGCCTCGCTGGGTCATCGCATCCAACAGGGGTTGGGTGAGGATCATCACGTCGCAAGGCGCGCCGGCCAGGAGGCGCTCGCGCATGCCACCGACCGCGCCAAACTGGCCGGCCAGCCGGCAAGCATGGGTGGCCTCAAACGCTGGGCCAAGGGCTTCACAAAGGCCTTGGGCTGCGCCGCCACTGAGGATGTGCAGGCTCTGTGCTTCTTTGAGTGGAGTCGCCTGGGTCATCAATCGGCCTTGATGCCCGCGGTCTGGATGACCTTGGCCCACTTGGTGATGTCGTCGGTGATGTATTTGTCGAACACATCGGGTGTCATGGTCATGGCCACGGCACCCTGGCGCGCCCAGCCCTGTTGCACCTCGGCGGCGCTGGTGATGCGCGCAACGGCTTCGTTCAGGCGCTGCACGATGTCGCGTGGTGTGGCCTTGGGCGCCATCAGGCCGAGCCAGATGGTTGCTTCGTATCCCGGCAGGCCGGACTCGTGCAGCGTTGGGATGTCAGGCAGCACCGACGAACGCTGGCGCCCCGATGTCGCGATGGCGCGCACCTTCCCCGCCCTTGCCTGTTCGGCCATGGTGGTGACGGCGTCGAACATCAAATCCACCTGCCCGCCCAGGATGTCGGCCCGTGCGCCGCTGCTGCCGCGATAGGGGATGTGCACCAGGAAAACCCCGGCCATGCTCTTGAGCAGCTCGCCGGCCATGTGATAGGGCGTACCCGTGCCGGATGAAGCGTAGTTCATGCGGCCGGGGCTGGCCTTGGCGCGCGCGATGAGTTCGCGCAGGTTGGCCACGGGCACCGAGGGGTGCACCACCAGCACCAGGTCGGAATAGTTCACCGGCGCAATGCCGGCAAAGTCGCGCGTCAGTGCAAAGGGCTTGTTGGCCACCAGGGTCTCGTTGACCGTGTGCGTGTTGGACATCATCAGCAGCGTGTAGCCATCGGCCGGCGCCTTGGCCACCACGTCGGTGCCGATGATGGAGCCGGCGCCGGGCCGGTTCTCGACCACGAAGGACTGGCCCAGAGCCGTTTGCAGGCGCTGCGCGACAAACCGCGCGAAATTGTCGGCTGGACCCCCGGCGGCAAAGGGCACCACGATGCGCACGGGTCGGTTGGGGTAGGTGCCCGCGCCCGCCGCTTGCGCAAAAACAGGAGCAAAGACACCAGAACTGGCGCTCGCTAGGGCCGAAAATTTCGCAAGAATCTGGCGACGGGTGTGGTGCAGGGTGATGCTGCGGGGCCTGGACGGGTTCATGGTTCTTGTCTCCGATGGGTTGGATGCTGCACGGTCATTGCAGGCGGCCGATGCGCTTGACCACCTCGACCATGCGCCGCGCGTCGGCCTGCACATAAGCATCGAAATCCGGTGCGTCCTGATACAGGATGGGGCTGCCCGCGTTGCCGATCACCTCGCGCACCTTGGCGTCGGCCGCCGCTGCCTTGGCCGCTGCGCGCAGGCGTTGGGCGACGGGCTCGGGGGTGGCGGATGGCACGAACAGGCCCGACCACTGCGCGTACTCGGCGTCGTGACCGGTTTCCTTGAGTGTGGGCACATCAGGCAGGGCCTCCAGGCGCGCGGCGCCCCAGTGTCCCAGTGCCCGCAACTTGCCCGCTTTGACATGCTGCAGGATCGTGGCAGGGCCCGAAGCCACGGCGTCGATCTGCCCGCCCAGCAGCGCGACCACAGCGGGCCCGGCACCCGTGAAGGGCACATGGTTCATCTTGATGCCCGCGCTTTGGGCAAAGATTTCCATGGGCACGTGCATGGTGCCGTAGTTGCCCGAGCTGCCGTAGTTGATGGCGCCCGGGCGGCGGCGCGCGTCGTCGACAAAATCCTTCACGGTTTTCCAGGGCGCTTCGGCGCGCACCGCCAGAACCGTGGGGTCGGCCGTGAACCGCGCGAGCGGGCGCAGCGCGGCCATCGAATACATCGGTGCGCGCCCCATCAGCGTGTCGGCCTCGGGGATGACGGTGAAGGACGAGAGCGACAACAAGATGGTGTATCCGTCGGGTGCGGCCCGGGCTGCCGCGCCCATGCCGATGCCGCCACCGGCGCCCGCGCGGTTCTCGATCACCACGGGCTGGCCCAGTTCACGCGCCATGGCTTCGGCCACCGGACGGGCCACGATATCGGCAAGGCCACCGGGTGGAAAGGGAACGATCATCGAAATCGGTCGCAACGGCCAGGCACCCGTCTGTGCGGACGCCGTCTGCGCCGTGAAAAGCCCGGACGCAAGGCCGGTCACGATGAGCTGACGGCGGGTGACATCGAAGGAGGGGCGGTGGTTCATGGTGGTGTGGTCGTGTTGCTCGTGGATCGATCCGTTCGCTTGGTTCCAAGCGGCGAGTGCTGCAACCGACTATCCTAGCGCCCGCACCGAAACGGCGCAGGATCGTGAGCGTGCCGCCAGATTGTCGATCTGAGCATGACCGCGGAGCCGGTGCCGCAACCGTTCCAAGGCCAACAACCATTGCGCATCACCCATGAAAATTGCTTGTTACCGTGAAACCGAATCGCCATCCGTCGTGCAGGTGGGCGCTGTCAGCGCCGATGGCACGTCTGTCCAGGCCTGGGCCTTTGCGCCCGAAGAAGCGGCCCGTGGCGCACTGGCCGTCATCGAAGCGCTGGATCGGGACCAGACGCTTCCCGCGCTGCTCGCTCCTCGGCCGCTGGCGCAGGTGCAGTTGCTGGCGCCCCTGCCGCGCCCGCGGCGCAACCTGTTCTGTGTGGGCAAGAACTACCACGCGCACGCCCGCGAATTCGCCGGCAGTGGCTTTGATTCCAGCGCCAAGGCCGGTGGTGACATTCCCTCGGTGCCCATCGTCTTCACCAAAGTACCCGAAAGCGTGATCGGTCCGGACGCGGCCGTGCTGGTGCCGGCGGGGGTATCGACGTCAATCGACTACGAGGTCGAGTTGACGGTGATCATCGGCAAGGGCGGCAAGGGCATCAAGGCGGCCGATGCCATGGCGCATGTGTGGGGCTACACCATCGTCAACGATGTGACGGCGCGCGACTGGCAGGCCCGCCACCTGCAATGGGACATGGGCAAGTCCTTCGACACCTTCTGCCCGATGGGACCCTTTGCCGTCAGCAAGGAGGCC
>CAYNWR010000242.1:0-4960 GCA_964400915.1 uncultured Burkholderiaceae bacterium | reverse complement strand
TCGCCGCGGATGTCGATGCGCGCCGGGTCGCGCAGGCGCACGCCGGCGTCCATCAGCGCCCGTGCGCGGCGTTGCTGCAAGGCGCGTTCGAGTTCCGCCAGTTGCACCGGGCTGTTGACGCCTGCCACCTCCACCAGATCGGTGATGCGATGCGCGCCCACCGGCACACCATCGGCCACCGCAAACTTGACGACATCGGTCAGGTAGTACTCACCTTGGGCGTTGCGGTTGTCCAGGCGCGCCAGCCAGGCCTTCAGTAGCCGGGCCGGTGCCACCATCACGCCGCTGTAGATTTCGCCGATGGCGCGTTGCTCGGGCGTGGCGTCCTTGTGCTCGACGATGGCGCGGACGGCGCCAGCCGCATCCCGCACGATGCGCCCGTAGCCGGCGGGCTCGGGCACATCGACCGTCAGCAAGGCCAGGCGCTGGGAGCTGCCTGGCACCTCGGCCTGCCCCAGCAGCGCGCGCAAGGTGGCGGCCGAGGTCAGCGGCACATCTCCGGAGAGCACCAGCACCAGGCCGTCATCGGCCAGCAAGGGTGCGGCCTGCTGCACCGCATGCCCTGTACCGTTTTGCGGCTGCTGCAGCGCAAATTGCAGGCGATTGGCATCAAATTGACCGCTGGCGAGCGCCAGCTCTCGCATGCTTGCTTCAACTTCCGCAGCGCCGTGACCCACGATGGCCACCACGCTGCGTGCGCCGATCTGCGCGGCCGTGTCCAGCACGTGCCCCACCAGCGGTTTGCCACCCAGGTCGTGCAAGACCTTGGGCAGGCGGCTCTTCATGCGCGTGCCCTTGCCGGCCGCCATGATCACGACATCGATGGGCAGACTCACAGCCGTGGCCCGGTTCAGGCCTGCAAGGCGGCCCACATGGCCTGATCGCGCTCGGCGGTCCAGATGCGCGGGTTCTTGATGCCCGAGGCTTCGTCGTAGGCGCGGCTGACGTCAAACGGCAGGCAGTGTTCGTAGATGAAGACATGACCAAAGACCGGGTCCATGCTGCGTCGCGTGTGGGCCATGGCCGCCTTCAGGTCCATGCCCTGCGCCACGGCTTCGCGCCCACACCGGTACAGGGTTTCGACCCAGCGCTTGGTGTAGTTCAGGGCTTTGTCGACGTTGGCTGCGCCTTTCATCGCCTCGCCGCGCCCAGGCACCAGGGCCTCGGCCTTGAGTGCCCGCAAGGCCTCGAGCGTGGCGGGCCACTCCTCCAGCTGGGCATCGCCCGTGTAGACACCGGCCTCGTACTCGACCAGATCACCCGAGAAGAGCACCTTTTCTTCCTCGACCCAGGCGATGGTGTCGCCACGGGTGTGGCCTGGACCAGGATGCCAGACCTGCACCACCACCCCGCCCAGGTTGATCTTGAGCTTGCCAGGCACCTCGCCCTTGACCGGGCTGCCGCCGTCGACCACCAGCGTGGGCCAGGTGAGGCCGGGCACGGATTCGGCATTGCGAAACAGACGGGGAAAGCGTTCCATCTCGCTCTTCATGTCTTCGGCGCCGCGCTCGCGGATCAGCTCCAGCGTGCCCTGGCTGGCAATGATCTCGGTGGCGCCTTCGGCCGCATAGGCGTAGGCACCCAGCACCCGCACCGCGTGGTAGTGCGTGAGCAGCACGTACTTGATGGGTTTGTCGCTCACCGTGCGGATCTTGGCAATGAGATCCTGGGCCATTGCGGGGGTGGCCGTAGCGTCGCTGACCATGATGAACCGGTCGCCAATGATCACCCCGCTGTTGGGATCACCCTCGGCGGTATAGGCCCAGCAGTGTTCGCTGAGGCGCTCGAAGGTGATTTTCTTGTCGCTCAGGTCGCCCTTGCTGGCAAAGGCCTTGGTGGGGTTTGAAGTCATTCGGTTTCCGGTGGCAGGGGAGGATCGGGAAATTCTATCGGCCTGCCCATTGGCAGGCAGTGGCGGTGCCAAGGCCACGCGCACGGCTGCAACCATGCGGCGCGGCGACTGCGTGGCATCGACGGCGACGACGCCCGGCTCTGCCAGAGGCTCCTGCAACGCCGCGAACTGGCTGTCGACCAGGCTTGGGGGGTAGAAATGGTCCGTGCGGGCGGCCACGCGACGCCGTGCCTGCTCGGGTGTGAGGCGCAGGTAGATGAAACGAACGCCCGGCACGGCCGTCCGAAACACGTCGCGATAGGCACGCTTGAGGGCGGAACATGCCAACACGGCTCCACCAGGATGCTCCAGAAGCAGGCCCGCCAGCCGTTGCAGCCAGGGTGCGCGGTCCGCATCGTCGAGCGGCTGGCCTCGGCTCATCTTGGCGATGTTGGTGGCCGGGTGGTATTGATCGCCCTCGATCAGCGGCAGGCCCAGATCGGCAGCCAGCCGTCGTCCGATCTCGGACTTGCCGCACCCGGAGACCCCCATCACCACGCAGTGCAGCGGCACTGCTGCGCGCGCGATCGTGCTCACCTTGCCACCTCGTCGGTCCAGCCGCCCAAACCGCGCTCGAGCATCGCAACCACCAGCTCTGCAAATTCGTCGTACCGCATGGCCCCGCCCGGACGCAGCCAGGTGAAGGTCCAGTTGATCATTCCGAACAGCATCATTGTGATCGCCGTGCGGGTGTGCTCGCGGCCCGCGCGCGGGTAGGCCCGTCCGATGAACCGCGTCACGGCAGCCACCAGGTCGCGCTGGCGCTTGAGAATGGTGTCGCGTTGCGAGGGATCGCCTTCGGCACCCAGGAACTTGGTGTCGTTGAGCAGGGCGACGTGGCGCGTGGCCGAATGTTCGTACTCGCGCAGAAAGGCACGCACCAGCTCGTGCAGGGCCGCCCGCTCGTCCAGTGCGTCGCGTTGCGCCGTTGCCTCCACTTCACCCACCACGGCCAGCAGGCGCAAGGTGTAGCGATCGAGCAGATCGAAAAGGATGGCTTCCTTGGATGGGTAATAGTGGTACAGGCGCGCCTTGCTGGTTCCGCAGGCACTGGCGATGTCATTCATCGTCGCCGCCGCATAGCTGCGCTCGGCAAAACAGGTGGCCGCGACGTCCAGGATGGCGTCGCGGCGCAGCTCATGCAGGACGGATCGGGGTCGCGCCATGGGGCGCATTATGGGCAGGAGCGCCCTGCCACCAGGCGCGCACCAGTCGGCCACTGGCCACGAGCAGATCGCGCCAGGCGCTGCGCCATTGGGCACGGGCCTGGAGAACGGCGGCGCTGCGCGCGGACTGTCGATCCGCGCTCAGATCGATGACATTGGCACCGATGGCACGGCGCACCGGCACGGGATCCCAATCGAAATAGGTCGCCGCGCCCTGATCGAGCGGCCAGGCCTCGACCACCACGTGGCTTGCGGCGGGCACCGTCAAGCGCTCGCCGGCCAGCAGCACGTGGTCGCGTGTGGTGCCTTCATCGAAGTGCTTGCGATGGCCCTCAGGCGCCACGATGGTGACCCAGACGCGGCCCTTGCGCACGGCAAGCACACTGGCCACCGCTGGATGCAAGCTCAGCGCACGGCTGGTGTCCAGCTGATAGGCGCCGACCCGAGCGGCCATTGGCGCCGTCCCGTGGGTTTCATTTTGATGCATATCACTCATGGCAACTCCTCTGCGTCGGATTCCCGCCAGTCGCTTGGGTCAATACCCGGCGTCCTGGCAAATCACAAGTGGAACTATGCGGTCGTTGGCCTTGCAAGTCCAATGAAATCGCGCTAGGCTATTGATTCCATTTTCGTATCAATGTGATCATGCAGCACTCACAGACCCATTTGCGCACCCGGCCCTTGTCCGCGGGCCACCTGCGGGCCTTCGAGGCGGTCGCCCGCAACCTGAACTTCCGCCTCGCGGCCGAGGAAATGGCGCTGACCCAATCGGCCGTGAGCCGGCAGATCCAGGCCCTTGAAGACGAGGTCGGTGCGGCCTTGTTCACGCGCCACACGCGCGCGGTGGAGCTAACCATCGCGGGCAGCCAGCTGTTGCAGGCGGTGAATCAGGCGCTGCCTCGCATCGACAACGCTGTGCGCCAGATCCGTCAAAGCGCCGGGCGCAAATCGGTCTCCTTGACCACCTTCGCGTCCTTTGCGTCGATGTGGCTGATTCCCCGCTTCGAGGCCTTTCAGCGCATCCATCCGGACATCGACATGCGCATCGACGCGACGGACGTGGCGATCGACCTTGAACTGGCCGACGTCGACATCGCCTTGCGCTACGGGCGCGCCAGCGCGATGCCCCCGGGCGCCGTGCGCCTGTTTGGAGAGCAGTTGGTTCCGCTGGCCAGCCCCTGGTTGCTCAAGCGACACGACCCCGTGCGCAAACCAGCCGATCTGGCGCAGTTTGCGCTGATCGAGGCAGGCGATGCGCATGCATCCCATCTCGAATGGCTGTTGTGGCGACGCTGGCTCGACGCCTATGCGCCGCCCAAATTTGCGCCCAAGGGCTGGCTCTATTTCAGCTATGCCTACCAGATGGTGCAGGCAGCGCTGGCCGGCCAGGGCATCGTGCTGGGACGCCTGCCCCTGGTGGCCGAGAGCATCGCCAACGGCGATCTGGTCGAAGTGCTGCCCAAGTCAGCGGGCCATGTGCGCGTGGATTCCCCGCTGGCGTATTTCCTGGTGCGCAGCCCGCGCAGCGCCGACCGACCCGAGATACGCGCCTTCTGCGACTGGTTGCGCGAGCAGGCCCAGGAAACGCGCCGCACGATCGGCGAAGTGCCGGACCCCGACACCCTCGCCGACCCCGATTGAAGCTACAGGAGCGCCCCCGTGCGCTCGCCGCGCTCGTACACCACGTGGGCACGCCCGACGATCAGCGGATCGAGCTTGCCCACGTGCTCCAGGTCCTTGTTGGCATAGGGCAGCTTGTGCAAGACATAGCGCATCGCATTGAGCCGTGCGCGCTTTTTGCAATCGCTCTTGATCACCGTCCACGGTGCCTCCGCCGTATCGGTCTCGAAGAACATGGCCTCCTTGGCGCGGGTGTAGTCGTCCCACTTGTCCAGCGAGGCCT
>CAYNWR010000241.1:0-4964 GCA_964400915.1 uncultured Burkholderiaceae bacterium | reverse complement strand
TGAGGAACACCCGGATGATCTCGCCGAAGCCCAGGGTCACAATGGCCAGGTAGTCGCCGCGCAGCTTGAGCGTGGGCGCCCCCAGCAGGATGCCGAACAGACCGGCCAGACCTGCACCGAGGGGAATGACCAGCCACAAGGGCGTGTGCAAGCCGTTGGGGAAAGTGGCCGCAAAGGCCGGGAACGTGTCGGTGAGGTGCGGCGAGGCCATCAAGCCCCACATGTAGGCGCCCACCGCAAAGAAGGCGACAAAACCAAGGTCCAGCAGCCCCGCGTAGCCCACCACGATGTTCAGCCCCAGGGCGAGCAGCACATACAACAGCGCGGTGTCGGCAATGCGCACCCAGGCATTGCCGAAGGACTGCAGGATCAGGGGCAGGATGAGCAAGGCCAGGATGGCAAGCACCCAGGTGACCTTGGAATTCTTGGTGCCGAACTTGGCGGCAGGCGTGGCTTGGGTCATGCGACGTCTCCGTTCAGGCTCGATCTGCCACACGCTCGCCCAGCAGCCCCGAAGGTCTCAGGGTGAGCACGACAATGAGCACCACAAAGGCAAAGATATCGGAATAGTGGCTGCCCAGGACACCGCCGGTCAGCGCACCGATGTAGCCCGAGCCGATGGACTCGATCAGGCCCAGCAGGATGCCGCCGACCACGGCGCCCGCCAGGTTGCCGATGCCACCAAACACCGCCGCCGTGAAGGCCTTCAGGCCCGGCAAGAAACCCATGGTGTGCTGCACGGTGCCGTAATTGGACGCCCACATCACCCCCGCAATCGCCGCCAGGATCGCGCCGATGATGAAGGTGGCCGAAATCACGACATCCGGCCGGACCCCCATCAACGCGGCAACCCGCGGGTTTTCGGCCGTTGCCCGCATCGCACGCCCCAGGCGCGTGTGGTTGACGACCCACATCAGCAAAGCCAGGGATGCTGCCGTCAGGCCCAGGATCAGCACCTGCGTGGGCGTGATCACCGCGCCGCCGATGTTGATCGGTGCGGCTGGCAGCAAGGTGGGGAACGGCTTGTAGTTGGGTTTCCAGATGATCATCGCCAGCGTCTGCAGCAGGATGCTCATGCCGATGGCCGTGATCAGGGGCGCCAGCTTGGGGCTGTTGCGCAGGGGGCGGTAGGCGATCTTCTCGATCGCAAAGTTGAGGGCCGCAGCCACCACACAGGCCACCGCCATCGCTACAAACAACACCAGCCATCCTGGCATGCCGGGTGATGCATCCCTGATGAGACCAATCACCGTCCAGCTGGTCAGCGCGGCCACCATCAAGACCTCGCCGTGGGCAAAATTGATCAGGTTGATGATGCCGTACACCATCGTGTAGCCCAAGGCCACCAGGGCGTACATGCTGCCCAGCACCAGCCCATTGATGATCTGCTGAAGCAGGACTTCCATGAAATTTCCCTCCGAACACAGCAAACCCGCCACAGGGCTGCCATTGGCGGGTTCATGCAAGATTCTAGCCAGCCGACGGCGCCCGGCCTTGCGCCGAACCCTATGCCAAAACCCTATGCGGCCGCCAGTGGAATTGGTGTAGGCGCGGGCTCTGCCGAGCGCCCGACCGCGTCAACCACCCCGCACGCGATTCGGGCTCTGGCGGTTGCGCTCGCGCAACTCGCGCAGCTTCTCGGCAATGCGGATCTCCAGGCCACGTTCCACCGGGCGGTAAAAGCCCGGCTCGTCCATGCCCTCGGGCAGGTAACGTTCACCGGCCGCAAAGGCATCCGATTCGTCGTGGGCATAGCGGTAGCCGGCGCCATGCCCCAGTTGCTTCATCAGGCCCGTCGGCGCGTTGCGCAGGTGCATGGGAACGGGCCGGGTGCCGTCGGCCTTGACCCAGGCTTGCGCGGCCTTGTAGGCCACGTAGGCGGCGTTGGATTTCGGCGCCACCGCCAGGTAGATGACGGCTTGCGCCAGCGCCAGCTCGCCCTCGGGCGAGCCCAGGCGCTCGTAGACCTCGGCGGCGTCCAGTGCCAGGCGCAAGGCGCGCGGATCGGCCAGACCGATGTCCTCGCTGGCCATGCGCACCAGGCGGCGCGCCAGGTAGCGCGGGTCGGCGCCACCGTCGAGCATGCGCACCAGCCAATACAGCGCAGCGTCCGGATCCGATCCGCGCACCGCCTTGTGCAAGGCCGAGATCGTGTCGTAGAACTGATCGCCCCCTTTGTCGTAGCGGCGCAGGCGCTCGCCCAGGGCCTGCACGACAAACTCGGCGCTCCAGGCCTGCAGGCCCTGCGCCCGGGCGGCCACATGCAAGGTCTCCAGGGTGTTCAGCAGGCGCCGCGCATCGCCATCGGCAAAAGCCACCAGGTGCTCGATTGCTTCCTTTTGTATAGCAATGTTTTCAAGATCGACGCTCGCCAGGTGGATGATTTGCTTCAAATCATCGGCATCGAGCGCCTTGAGCACGTAAACCGCCGAGCGCGACAGCAGCGCCGAATTGACTTCGAAGGACGGGTTCTCGGTGGTGGCGCCGATGAAGGTGAAGAGCCCGCTCTCGACATGCGGCAAAAAGGCGTCCTGCTGCGCCTTGTTGAAGCGGTGCACCTCGTCGACAAACACCAGGGTGGACAGCGGCGCCAGCCCCTCGCGCGCAGCCTGCGCCTGTTCCACGGCCTCGCGGATGTCCTTCACCCCCCCCAACACCGCGCTGATGGCAATGAACTGCGCACCGAAGGCATCCGCCATCAGACGCGCAATGGTGGTCTTGCCCACGCCGGGTGGCCCCCACAGGATGCAACTGTGGGCCTGCCCCGATTCAAACGCCACCCGCAGGGGCTTGCCGGCCCCCAACAGGTGCTGCTGACCCACCACGGCATCCAGCGTTCGGGGCCGCAGGCGCTCGGCCAAGGGGATGTGCGCCTGGGCCGGCGCCGACCGCACGCGCGGGACCGAAGCAGGCGCGGGCGGGTTCGTGTCCATCAGGGCCGCGGGCCGGACCCGCGCACCAGGCGCACCCGCGCGGGGTATTGCTGGGCCAGGCCCACCACCCCACCACCACCGAATTCGACGAACCAGGCCGTCATCGGCGCCGCCGCGCTGGGGCTGGACGACCACACCGGCGCGGTGCCGGCCTTGGGAAAGGCCGTGTCGTCGATGGCGGGATTCGCGCGATCGATGCGCACCAGCGATTCCAGCTCGGCGCGGGTGGGCACCCGCCAATCGTTGAAACCCTTGTGCCGCGACTCATTGGCGGCCTTGGCCGCGGCCTGCGCTGCAGCCCAGTCGAGCGAAGCGGCCGTGCCGCTGTCGCAAGCCGCGCCCGAAACACCCCACTCGCAGCGATCCCAGACCAGACCGCTGGCGTTGTCGGTCACGGTGCCATCCGGATTGACCTGCATCGCGGTCTGTGCCGCCGCCGGTCCGTTGACCAGGCGCACGCGGCGGTTGTTGATCTTCACGTGCAGATCGGTGGTGCCCGAGCTGAACACGATCACCCAGGCTGCCCTGGCGCTGGCAGCGTGGACATCGCTGCTCCAGTACCAATCCGATCGGGCGCCCGGAAACCCGGCGGTGTCGATGGCCGGTGACGCGCGGCCGGTGTCGACGATGCCCAGCAGTTCGCGGCGCGTGGGCAGGCGCCAGCCGGCGCGCAAGCCGCAACGCCCGCTGGTGTTGGCGCTGGCCGCCAGGCGCGAGGTGGCCTCGTCCCAATTGCTCAAGGCATCGTCGAGCAGCCACACCAGGCCAGTGGTCCGATCGCGCACACAGGCCAGTTCGGTCGCTGCGGGCGTGGGCAGGTTGGTGGGACGCACCACCGGTGTCGGGCCATCGGGCGACGGTGCCGTGGTGGCCGGCGCCGTTGCGGCGGCCAGGGCAGCGGCCGGACGAATCGCGTCGGCCGGGCAGGCGCCTTTGCCGCGCGCATCCCCGTTGGCACACATCAGCTCGAAACGCGGCGCCGCGGCCGCCTGGGCCCTGGCATTCGTCGCAACAACGCCGCACCCCAGCAGCAGGCCCAGGGCCAAGGCCCAGGCCGTGCTGCGCGGCATCCTCAAACATTGCATGGCATCACTTCTCATGGGTTCGAAAATCCTTCATCGAAACAGGCGGCGCGGATTATTCCAGCGCCAAGCGCTGGCGGGCACATTGTCCGCAGCGACAGGTGGGCTACTGGCGGATCACGTCCGCGCCGGCAGGCGGCTTGAAAACAAACGAGTCGGGCCGCGGCGCCACATTGCGCTCGAAGCTCGCAAAGCGCATGACCGATCGCTGTCCAAACGAGTCGACGATCTCCAGCACCGCAAGTTCCGGTGGACCGCCTGCCGCCACGGGCCGCAAGCCAATGCGCACCCGCTGGATCAGCGCGTCGCGCCCGGGTTCCTTGCGCGGTACGGCCTGCGCCCACTGCAAACCATCCTGATCCGGCTCTGCCTGGAGCTCGAACGACTGGCCCAGCGATTTCAGATCGGTGGCGCTGGCAAACAAGGCAGCAGGCGTCTGGCCCAGGGCCTGCGCCTGGACACGCGCGGTGACCTGGTTGAGCTCTGCATCGTGGTACCACAAGGTCTGCCCATCGGCCACGATCGTCTGGGCAAAGGGCTTCTGGTAGACGAAGCGGAACCGATCGGGGCGCTGGAACTCGAACACACCCGTGGACGTGCGCGGCCTGGGGCTGGCTGCGCCCCCCGCCTGGCTGGGCGGCTGGCTCACGGTCTGGGTGAAGCTGGCCCGGGCGCTGGACGTGCCCTTCAGGAACAATTCCAAGCTATCCAGGCCGTTGGCGAGCACCGGCCCTTGAAACATAGCTACCAAAACAGTAGCAACCGAGAGCAGCCAGGATCTCATGCGCTGGGGGGCCCTTACTCGCTTTGCACGGGCACCAGCAGCTCGCGCTTGCCGCGGGTGTCCATGGCGCTCACCAGGCCGGCCTTTTCCATGGCTTCGAGCAAGTTGGCCGCCTTGTTGTAGCCAATGCCCAGGTGCCGCTGCACCAGGGAGATCGAAGGCCGC
>CAYNWR010000240.1:0-4994 GCA_964400915.1 uncultured Burkholderiaceae bacterium | reverse complement strand
TGCTGCGGTCCTTGATCTTGATGTAGCCGTCAGGATGCTGCACGGCCAGATCGCCCGTGTGGTACCACCCCCCGGCAAAAGCCTCGGCCGTGGCCTTGGGGTTCTTGAGGTAGCCCCGCATCGTGATGTTGCCGCGAAACATGATCTCGCCCATGGTCTCGCCATCCCAGGGCACGGGCTGCATCGTCTGGGGATCGATCACCCGGGCCTGCTGCTGCAGGTGATAGGGCACGCCCTGGCGGGCGTTCAGGCGTGCGCGTTCGCCGATGTCCACACCATCCCAGGCGGCATGCTTGGCACACGCGGTCGCCGGCCCGTAGACCTCGGTCAGTCCGTAGACATGGGTCAGGTCAAAGCCCAGCCGCTCCATCCCTTCGATCAGGGATGCGGGCGGTGCAGCGCCCGCCACCATGGCCTTGATGCCGGGGCGCACACCCGCTTTCAGCGCCTCGGACGCGTTGACCAGGAGCCCATGCACGATGGGCGCGCCGCAGTAGTGCGTGACGCCGTGTTCGCGCATCGCGTCGAAGATGGCTTGCGCCTCCACGCGCCGCAGGCAGACGTTCACGCCTGCGCGCGCGGCCACCGTCCACGGAAAACACCAGCCATTGCAATGGAACATGGGCAACGTCCACAGGTAGACGGCATGTTTGGGCATGTCCCATTCCAGGATATTGCTCACAGCGTTCAGCGCCGCACCCCGGTGGTGGTAGACCACCCCCTTGGGGTTGCCCGTGGTGCCGCTGGTGTAGTTCAGCGCGATCGCGTCCCACTCGTCGGCGGGGCGCTGCCAGTCAAAGTTGGCATCGCCTTCCGCCAAGAGCGCTTCATATTCAATAGCACCTGGATAAGCATTGGCGATCGCAAACATCGAATCCGATGCCTGAATGACCAGCAGCGGCGCGGCCGAGGCCCGCAGCGCCACCGCGCACTGCATCACCGGCACAAACTCCGGGTCCACCAGCACCGCCTTGGCCTCGCCGTGGTCGAGCATGAAGGCGATGGCCTCCGCATCCAGGCGCGTGTTGAGTGTGTTGAGCACCGCCCCCGCCATCGGAACGCCGAAATGCGCCTCGACCATCGCCGGCACGTTGGGCAGCATGACGGCCACGGTGTCGTTGCGGCCGATGCCATGGCGCTGCAGGGCACTGCCCAGGCGCCGGCAGCGGGTGTACGTCTCGGACCAGGTGCGCCGCAGCGCTGCAGGTCCGCTGCCATGCACCACCGCCAGCTGTTGGGGGTACACCGCCGCCGCACGGGCGATGAAGTCCAGGGGCGTCAGGGGCGCGTGGTTCGCGGCGTTGCGGTCCAGGCCTTGTTCGTAGATCGACGTTGCGGGCATGGGAAGGTCTCCAGATGTGAGGGCCGGCGGTGGTTTGCCATGACGGCCTGGGCCGGCTGCGTCGGATTGTCGCTGTGTCGTTGCAGAATCCCTGCATGGCGATTCCCGCGGGCTTCATCCAGGATCTACTGTCCCGCGTGGACGTGGTCGATGTCGTCGGGCGCCATGTCCAGCTCAAAAAGGCCGGCGCCAACTACCAAGGCTTGTGCCCTTTCCACGGTGAAAAAACCCCCTCGTTCACTGTCAGCCCGACCAAGCAGTTCTTCCACTGCTTCGGCTGCGGCAAGAACGGCAACGCCATCGGCTTTCTGATGGAACACGCGGGCATGGGCTTTGTCGACGCCGTGACCGAGCTGGCCCAGCAGGTGGGGATGCAGGTGCCGCAGGATGACACCAGCCCCGAAGAGCGGGCGCGCGCGGCCGAGCGGCGGGAGCGCCAGCTCTCGCTCACTCAGGTGCTTGACAAGGCATCGGCAGCCTATCGCGGTCAATTGCGGTCCTCGCCCCGTGCGATCGACTACCTCAAGGGGCGGGGCCTGACGGGCGAAATCGCCCAACGCTTCGGCCTGGGGTACGCCCCTTCAGGTTGGCATTTCCTGTCGAGTGTCTTTGCGCGTTATGACGATCCACAACTGGCCGAGACGGGCCTGGTCATCGAGCGTGAGGGCGCCGACTCGGGCGGCACGACGGGTCCCGAAATGGGATCGACCGAGCAAGGCCCCGGTACCACCAGCCACGACAACGCCCAGCGCCGCTACGACCGCTTTCGTGATCGCATCATGTTTCCGATCCGCAACGTGAAGGGCGAGACCATCGGCTTTGGCGGGCGCGTGATGGGTGACGGCACACCCAAATACCTCAATTCGCCCGAAACACCGGTTTTCAGCAAGGGCCGCGAGCTATACGGCCTGTATGAGGCGCGTGCCGACATCCACGAAGCCGGATTTGTGCTGGTCACCGAGGGCTACATGGATGTGGTGGCGCTGGCGCAATTGGGCCTGCCCAATGCCGTCGCCACACTGGGCACGGCCTGCACGCCCGAACACGTGCACAAACTCTTTCGGCACACCCAATCGGTGGTGTTCAGCTTTGACGGCGACGCCGCCGGCCGGCGCGCGGCGCGCAAGGCGCTGGACGTGGCGCTGGTGCATGCGGGCGACACGCGCAGCATCAAGTTCCTGTTTCTGCCCGAGGAGCACGACCCCGACAGCTACATCCGGGCGCACGGTCGGGACGCGTTTGCACGCTGTGTGTCCGACGCCTTGCCCCTGTCGCGCTTCCTGATCGAATCGGCCCGCGACGGCTGCGACCTGGGCAGTGCCGAAGGGCGCGCACGCCTGGCTGCCCAGGCGCGGCCCTTGTGGTCGGAATTGCCCGATGGCGCCCTCAAGCGCCAGTTGCTTGCCGAGTTGGCCGGCCTGGTACAGCTGGACCCGGCCGAGTTGCAGGAGTTGTGGCAATTGGCGGGCGAGCGACGGGCCGCACCCAGCGGCGCATCACCGCGCCCCGCCTGGCGCAGCGACAACGACCGCCAGGCACCGGCGGCTGCCCGCCCGACGCGCCTGCGGCGCTCGGCCCCCCCTACGCGCGCCGACCACATCGCGCGCGTGCTGCTCACCCACAGCGGCGCCTGGGGCGAGCTCAGCAGCGACGAGCACAACCACCTATGCCACCTGGTTGAACCGCACGGCGCGCTGTTCGCCTGGATCGATGCCCAATGGCAGGAACATGGCGGACAGGCGTGGGCGGCGCTGCGCGAGGCCCTGGCCGGGCAGGCTTGCGAAAGCCTGGCCTTGTCGATCATGGAGCGGCTCGATCCAGGCCTGAGCATCGAGCAGGCCGGCAACGATCTGGGCGAGTTGCGCGGCGCGGTCACCAAGATGATGATCGAGCACATCAAGCAGGAGCAGCAGGCCATCCTGGCCAACAGCCCGACTCCCGAAGGCCTGCAACGCTGGCGCGAATTGCAGGCCCAATGGGATCGTCTGGCGGGGCGGCACGCGGCCTGAGGAAGCGGCTTTGCCGAGTCTCGCGCGTTGCAGCAGCGCCCGGCACCGGTATAATCCAGGGCTCTTTCGCGGCAAGCGCGACAGCAGCACCTCCGGGCCCGGCCAATCGATGCCACATGCGCACAACCGGCCAACTCACCGCAAGGGCTGCACACCAAATGTTCGCCCACCCAGCTTGCCAACCGGGGCCTGTCGGCCTCAACCGTTTGTGCTTTGTGCCCGTATCCGTCGGAGACGCCGCCCTGTGGCGCCCACGGCAGGGGCCCCCAGCCCAAACACCGTGTCATTTCTGCATCTGAGCCTTGTCCCCATCCGCCGCTGAAGGATCGCCACATGCCCACGTCGAAAAAACCGGTACCCGCCAAGAAGCCCACCACGGTCAAGCCAGCCGTCAAGGCCGCGGCCGCCGTCAAACTCGTTGCGAAAACGGCGGCCAAGGTGGCCCCCAAGGCATCGGCCCCCGCGGCCGGCAAGGCGGCACCCAAGGCGGCGGCTCCGATTGCTACCAAAACCATATCAAAGAAACAAGAATCCATGCCCGCTAAGGCCATCAAAGAGTCGAAACCTGCGTCCAAGCCCACTCCCGAGCCTGCCAAGAAGGCCAGCGGCGCTGCAGCCCAACTGGCGCAGGCCCAGATCACCAAGAAGGCCGCCGGGCCCGCCGCCAAGCCTGCCGGAAAAGGCGGCAAGGACACACCGGCCAAGGCGGCAAAGGGCGCCAAGGGCAAGGGCGAGGCCATTGACGAAGACCTGAGCGACATCGAAGCCGACCTGGTCGGCGAGGAGCCCGTGGTCACCGCCGAGAAGGTCAAGCCGCTGCGCATGAAGATCTCCAAGGCCAAGGAACGGGCCTTGATGAAGGAATTCGGCCTGGACGAAACCGTTCTGTCCGAGGAAGACCTGGCCAAGCGCCGCCAGCGCCTGAAGGCCCTGATCAAGCTGGGCAAGACCCGCGGCTACCTCACCCACGGCGAAATCTCCGACCACCTGCCCGACAAGTTGGTCGACGCCGAAACGCTCGAGGTCGTGATCTCGATGCTCAACGACATGGGCGTGGCCGTCTACGAACAGACCCCCGACGCCGAAACCCTGCTGCTGACCAACACCGGCCCCACCGCCGCCAGCGACGAAGAGGCCGAAGAGGAGGCCGAAGCAGCGCTGTCCACCGTTGACAGCGAGTTCGGCCGCACCACCGACCCCGTTCGCATGTACATGCGCGAGATGGGCACCGTGGAGCTGCTCACGCGCGAAGGCGAGATCGAGATTGCCAAGCGCATCGAGGGCGGCCTCATGCGCATGATGGAAGCCATCAGCGCATCGCCCGCCACCATCGCCGAAATCTTCAAGATGGCCGAGGAGATCCGCGAAGGCAAGGTGGTCATCTCCAGCATCGTCGACGGCTTTTCCAACCCCAACGAGGCCGACGACTTCGTTGCCGAAGAAGATTTCGACGAATACGACGAAGCCGACGACGACGACGGCAACGGCGGCAGCAAGGCACTGACCAAGAAACTCGAGGAACTCAAGCGCGAGGCGCTCGAACGCTTCGAAACCCTGCGTGCGCTGTTCGAGAAGGTGCACAAGATCTATGACCGCGAAGGCTACGGCACGCCCGCGTACATGAAGGCCCAGCACGCAGTGAG
>CAYNWR010000239.1:3044-5008 GCA_964400915.1 uncultured Burkholderiaceae bacterium | reverse complement strand
TGCCTGATTCAACGCACGTCGGCATGATCGGTGGACTTGTTCAGACCTTCCCTAGCCCAGCCTGCACCTACTGGCGTGGCGCGGGCTGCATGCCCTTCAGTTCATCCTCGGTGATGTACTCAAACACGCGCACCACCTTGGAAACACCGGACACGCCGCGCGCCACTTCGGTGGCGCGGGTGGCTTCGCGCTGCGTGACGCGGCCCATCAGATAGACGGCCCCCCGCTCGGTGACGACCTTGAAGGCATTGGCCTGCATGTCCTTGGCATCGACCATGCTGGCCTTGACCTTGCCCGTGATGATGGCGTCGTTGGAGCGCTGGCTCAGGCTTGAGTTGGGTGTTGCCGCCAGTTCATTGACCACGGAGCGCACGTTTTCGACGCGGGCAACCACCTGCTCGGCGCGTTGCCGATCGGCTGCCGCCGCCACCTCGCCCGTCAGCAGCACCTGGCGGTTGTAGCTGGTGACATTGATGTGGTGTTTGTCCCCCAGTGCCTCGCGCAGTCGCGCATTGGCCCGCAGTTCGATGCCCTCGTCCTCCAACTGGATGCCCGAGGTGCGGCGGTCGGTGGCCACCAGCACCGAGCCGACAGCCGCTGTTCCCAACACCACCGGTGCACATGCGGTCATACCCACGCTGAGTGAGACCAGCGCCAGCAGTCCCCAAAGGGTGCTGCTCCGGGTGCGCCGGGTGCCCCGGGTGTTGCTGGTGGGGGCCTTGGATGCGGTCGAGATGACAGTCATGGTGCGGACTCCTGTTCGCCCAGCAGGTGGGCATCAACCCCATCGCAAAGGCAGTGAATGGTCAAGATGTGAACTTCCTGAATGCGGGCCGTGCGCTCGTGCGGCACACAAACCTGCACGTCGGTCTCGCGCAGCATGGCACCCAAGCGGCCCCCACCGCGGCCCGTGAGGGCGATCACGGTCATGTCGCGCTCGTGGGCGGCTGTCACGGCCTGCACGATGCTGGGTGAATTGCCACTGGACGATATTGCCAGCAGGACGTCGCCCGCAGCGCCCAGGCCCCGCACCTGCTTGGCAAAAACCTGTGAGAACTCGTAATCGTTGGCGATCGCGGTCAGCACGGACGTATCGGTGGTCAGGGCGACGGCAGCCAGCTCGGGACGCTCGCGCTCGAAACGCCCGATGAACTCCGCCGCAAAATGCTGCGCGTCGGCCGCCGAGCCGCCATTGCCGCAGGCCAGCACCTTGCCGCCATTGGTGACGCAGGCAATCAATGCCTGGACGGCATCGGCGATGGGTTTGGCCAGCACGTCGGCCGACTGGTACTTGAGGTCGGCGCTGTCGATGAAGTGCTGGGCGATGCGTTGCTCTAGCATGAAGCGAAATGATAAGCGCTGCGCCGCTTCACCACGAGGCTCACCACGACGACGCGTCAAAAGCCGCCCGAATCCATTCGATCTGCCCCGCTCCGTCGACCCCCACGACATCAAACCGGCACGGGGGCAGCACCGACAGCCGATGCAGGTAGTGCCTTGCGGCAAAGACGATCCGACGCTGCTTGACGGGCCCGACACTCGCCAACGCGCCGCCATGCGCGTCGCCCAGTCGCTGGCGCACCTCCACAAACACCAGGGTTGCATCGCGATCGCGCACGATCAGGTCGATTTCGCCGCCACCGCGGCCCGGTGTGCGGAAATTGCGGGCAACCAAAGTCAGGCCCTGGCGTTGCAGGAACTCAAGCGCCAGGGATTCGGCGGCTTCGCCCCGCTGGCGGGTGCTGCTGCCGCCAACCGGTGGCCGCACCCCTTGTTTGCTGCGCGGGGGTTGTTCGTCGTTACCATCCATCGATGGCCGCATCCTACGTCAGTGCCCTGAACGCCGCGCGCGAAGCGGCCGCCGGACAACACCACGCGCCGGGCTGCCTGTATGTCGTCGCCACACCGATCGGCAACCTGGCCGACATCAGCCTGCGCGCCTTGTACGTGCTGGGCCTGGTGGA
>CAYNWR010000239.1:1687-2944 GCA_964400915.1 uncultured Burkholderiaceae bacterium | reverse complement strand
AGCGTGGCGGGTGCCCTGGGCGAGGGCGGATTTGTCTTTGCGGGATTTCTTCCGCAGCGTGGGCAGGCGCGCAGCGATGCGTGGCGCCGCATCGAGGCCGAGTCGCGCTGCGTGGTGGTTCTGGAGGCGCCGCACCGCGTCCGCGAAATGGGGGCGGACATCGCCCGACTGGGCGAGCGCCGCATCACGGTCGCTCGGGAAATCACCAAACAACACGAACAGATTGCGACGATGCCAGCGCGGGACGTGCCGGCCTGGCTCGGCGCAGCCGAAGCGCATCAGCGCGGCGAATTTGTGTGGGTGATCCACCCGGCGGATGCCGACACCCAGGCTGCCGACATCCCACAGGAAGCCGACCGCGTGCTGGGTCTTTTGCTGGACGCCCTGCCGCTCAAGACAGCGGTGCGCCTGGCCGCCGACATCACGGGTGCAGCTCGCAACACGCTGTACGAGCGGGCCTTGGTGATTCGCTCGGCCTTGCCCCATCCGCCCGACGCGGACGAGGGCTCAGACTGAGGCAAGGCCGGGATTGCCGGACATGCCCGTGAGTTGGGGCAGGTTCAATTGCCGCGGTGAAACGCGACCGCCCTTGGCGCGCAACCAGGATTCCACGCCTTCCCAGACTGGTTTGAGGCCGGCATTGCGCGTGCTTTCTGCCACGGGCGCCCAGCCGGCCACTTTGTAGACCCGGCTGGCTTCGATGGGCCGGCCGTTCAGACGCATCTCATCGATCCGTTTGCCCATCGATGCCGTCGGATCGCAACGGTAGGTGAGGCCCCCCACACGCACCATGTCGCCACCCTGCTGGTAGTAGGGATCCGGGTTGAACAGGTTGTCGCAGACGTCTTCCAGCACGGTCTTGATGGTTTCGCCCGTCATGTCGGTGGTGGTGGCATAGGAGTAGGTGGTGGCCGTCATGTCCATCAACCATTCGCGGGTGATGGCCTGGCCTGGCAGCAGCGTGGTGCCCCAGCGGAAGCCCGGAGAAAACGCGATTTGTGCGCCCTGCACATCCATCAAGGCGTCCAGCAGCAGCTGATCGCCGGTGCCATTGAAATTGCCGCGTCGGTACAGCAGCCCTTCGGAGACGGCCAGGGTTTCGCCCAGCCGGGCCGCATAAGGCGCCCGAATCTTCTCGATGAGCGTCGCCATGGCCGGGTCGGCCGGCAGCAGGTTGGCAAACACCGGCAGCAGCCGGTAGCGGAAATCGGTCACCTTGCGGTCCTTGACTTCCAGATCCAGCACACCAAGAAATTT
>CAYNWR010000239.1:0-1587 GCA_964400915.1 uncultured Burkholderiaceae bacterium | reverse complement strand
GGATCGCCGAAATCGGCCGTCTTGATGTTCTGGGCCAGAAAATCGATCCGGCCCTTGAAGTCCTTCTCGACGATCTCCTTGACACGCTCCATGCCAAGCGTGAACTCCCAATGGCCCGTCATCACGTCCACACCCAAAGCCAGGCAAGCGTCGACCATGTCCTGCCCTTTGGTCCACAAGGCGGTGGCAGAGCCCTGCCAGGTGTCGCCCCCATCGAGCAAGAGCGCGCCGGGACGCGAAGCCTTAAGGCGCTTGACCAGCGTGGCCAGGTGCGCAAAACCGCCCACCCGTCCGTAGCGCCGGGCCGCTTGCTCGAAATCCAGATGGGTGAGCGCGTGGGCGAGTTCAGAGCCTGCCCGCACGTTGGCAAATTGGAGCAGGTGGTCGCCCACCAGATGCGGCAGTTGGCCGCGCATGTTGCCGATGCCGATGTTGACATTGGGCTCCCGGAAATGGACCGGCAGCAACTGCGCGTGGCAGTCGGTCATGTGCAGAAACGACACCTGCCCAAACCGCGGCACGTCGTACAGCGCTTGCCCTCCGGTTTGCGCGTCGGCTTCCGCGTGGTGGGCCAGGGGCATTCCTGCGCACACGCCCGCCCCCAGGACTTGCAGGAACTCTCGCTTGGATAAATTCATATATTCGTATTCAATGAATTAATGCGATCAAAAAAAGGCCCGGCCAGAGCCGGGCCGGCGCCTGGCTTACTGATTGACCGGCGAGCGTGGATCGAGCAGCAGGGCCATCACGTGACGGATTTGTTGTTCGTTCAGGACACCCATATGACCGGCCCGCGGCATGTTGGAACATGCGTTGTAGGCTTTGGCGTTGTAGATCTTGCCCCAGGTGTATTCAACGATTGGCCGCGCCTGGGCGCTGGCCGGGTCGGTCACGCCGCGCAACTTGCCGTAGTTCCAGAGGCTGGGGCCGATGGTGCCGAAGGAGATTTCCTTCTTGTCGATCTGATGGCAGTTGTAGCAATTGCCACCATTGACGGTCGTTGCCGTGTCGGTCCAGGTTTGACCGCGCCCGCTCTGGGCGATGGCCTCCCCTTGGCGCCAATCGCCCAGGAACTGCCCGTTTGCCGGCCATTTGATGGTTTTCTTCTCGGTGGCCTCGATGGCCTCAGCGAGCTTCTTGTCGATGGGCTTGCCAGCGACATCGGCCGCATCGCAGGCCTTGAGTGTGCTGTCGGTGGCCGTGATGCGCTCCACGCCGGCAATGCCCTTGGTGTGAAACGAGGCCTTGACCATGGCCTCGGTCTGGCGATCCAGATCGGTCGACGACGGAATGCCCGCGCAGGCGGTCAGCAAGGCGGCCGCGCCAATCGCAGCCAGGTACAGGCGGGTTCGATGGTGGTTCATGGATGCAGGCCCCTTCAGCGCTTGATGGTGGGAACGGCCGAAGCGGCTCCCTTGGCGTTCACGCCGAGATAGACCGACAACGCCGCCAGCGCGTCACTGCCAAAGGCCGGTTCCGGGAAGCGTTGCTGTCGGTAGCAATCATTCAGGCGCAACTGCATGCTCCACATCTGGCCGTTGGACACCCGGTAGGCCGGCCAGGCGGCAAAGCCCACACCGTCGAACC
>CAYNWR010000238.1:1908-5009 GCA_964400915.1 uncultured Burkholderiaceae bacterium | reverse complement strand
CGGTCTTCACAACCCCTTGATCGCGCTGCTGGCCGCCGTGCGCGACGCGGGGTCGGTGCGCGGTGCGGCCGACCAGCTGGGCTTTTCCTACCGCCACGTCTGGGGCGAGTTGCGGCGCTGGGAAACCGAGCTGGGCCAGCCGCTGGTGGGCTGGGAGAAAGGCCGCCGCGCGCGCCTGACGGAGATGGGCGAGAAGCTGCTGTTTGCCGAGCGGCTGGCGCAGGCGCGGCTGGCGCCGCAGATCGCCGCCCTGCAGGCCGACATCGAGCGCGCGTTTGCACTGGCCCTCGATGAGAACGCGCATGTCCTGACGCTGCACGCCAGCCACGACGACGCGCTGCCCCTGCTGCGCGAACACGCGGCCGCGCAGGGCTTGCACCTGGACGTGCGCTTCAGTGGCAGCGTCGACGCCTTGCATGCGCTCAACGCCGGACAGTGCAGCCTGGCCGGCTTTCATGTGCTCGAAGACGCCGAGGCCAGCAGCCTGACATCGCGCACCTACCGGCCCCTGCTCAAGCCCGGCGTGCACAAGCTCATCGGCTTTGCACGGCGGACGCAGGGGCTGATGGTGGCGCCCGGCAATCCCCTGGCGCTGGGATCGCTTACGCACCTGGCCACACGCGGCCTGCGTTTTGTCAACCGCGCCGAAGGCACGGGCACCCGCGTGGTCGTGGACGAGTTGCTGCAACGCGAGGGCCTGGCCGCCGCCGACCTGCCCGGCCACCAGCGCACCGAACCCTCACACGCCGCCGTTGCGCAGGCCGTGGCCAGTGGCAGCGCCGACGCCGGCATCGGCCTCGAATCCGCCGCCCGGGCTTGCGGGCTGGGCTTTGTGCCGCTGGTGCACGAACGCTATTACCTCGTGGTGCTCAAGTCGGCCCTGGAGCAGCCCGGCGCGCGCGCGCTGCGCACCGTGCTTGCCCGGGCGGACTGGGCCGAACGCCTGGCCGCCTTGCCCGGCTACCAGGCCGAACAGGCCGGCCAGGTGCTCACCATGACCCGCTGCCTGCCCTGGTGGCGCTTTCGACAGCAGAAATCAAGCAAAATCAGCCGATAGCGAACGTCTTCTCTTGATTGTTCGCTATCTTTTTTGATTACTTGAGGATCTCGAACAGGTTGTTGAAGTCGTCGGTCCAGAGCGACACCGGCGTGGCCGGCTCGACGGGCTTGGTGAACCCCGCAATCGGCGGGCGCGCAAGGACCTCGGGCCGGCGCGCCACCAGCATCCAGTCGGTGCGGCGCAGGGCGTCGTTGCCTTCGGCCTCGTCGTGCACGAGCACCGCGGCCAGCCCCAGCTCTCTGGCCAGGCGCTCGACCACCGGCGGCATCCACAGGAACCGGTTGGTGAGGTGGAACGCGATGATGCCGTCGGGCTTCATGTGCTTGAGGTACACCCGCATCGCCTCCAGCGTGAGCAGGTGCACGGGCACCGAGTCGCCCGAGAACGCGTCGACCGCCAGCACATCAAAGGCCTGGGCTTCCTCGCGCTCCAGCGCCAGGCGCGCGTCCGCGATCACGGTGTGAACCTCGGCGGGCGCATCGCTGATGAAGCTGAATTCGGTGCGCGCCACCTCCAGCACCGCCGGGTTGATCTCGTAAAAACGCAGTCGATCGCCGCTGCGTCCGTAGGCAGCCAGCGTGCCCGCGCCCAGGCCGATCAGCCCGATGTGACGAGGCCCCTCGGGAATCTGCGCGATCGCACGACCGACACCCGACGTGCTGCCGTAGTACGCGGTGAGTTCGCGCCGCCGCGCGGCATCGACAAACTGCTCGCCGTGCTTGACCGAGCCGTGATAGATCTGGCGCACGCTCTCGCGGGGGTCCTCGCGCAGCACATCGACCGTGAGCAGCGTGCCGTAGAAATTGCGCCCCATGATGCGGCTGCCAGCCGCGTCACCATGCACCTGCAGGCCCAGCAACACCGCGCAACCCAGCGCGGCCAGTGCCACCCAGGCACGGCGCCATCCGGCCTTGGGCACCAGCGGTTCGAGGATCCACCAGCCCATCAGCGCCAGCAGGACGAAGCCCAGCCCCAGCTCGTAGTAGCCCGGCAGCACACGCGGAGCCACCAGACCCACCAGCACCCCGCCCAGGGCGCCGCCCAGGGACATCATCAGGTAAAAGCGTGTCAGGCCCGCCGCCTGAGGCCGGCGCTGCGCCAGCTCGCCGTGGGCCACCATGCAGAACAGGAACAGGCCCACGGCGTAGACGGGAACGGCCACCCGCACGTTCAGCCCCACGCCGCTGTCGTACAGGCCCCAGGCACACAGCGCCAAGGCCACCGCGGCGGCGGGCACCACCCGGCGCCGGCGGTACCAGCGATCGCTTTCGAAACACAGCACAAAGGTCAGCAGGTACAGCGTGAGGGGGAGCAGCCACAGGAAAGGGATGGACGCGACGTTCTGCGTGATGTGGTTGGTCACGGCCAGCAGCAGCCAGGACCCGGTGGCCGACAAGGCCAGCCACAGGGTGCAATCGCGCCAGCCGGGCAGTGGTGTTGCCGGCGCCCCCGGCGCTGACGGGCTGGCCGGCGTTGCCACCGCCCTGACGCCCTGCCCACCCACCTGGCCCAGCACATACCGGCCGCAGGCCATGCAGAGCACCGCGAACACGCCATACACCCAGGACCAGGCGAGGGCCTGGTCAAGCAAGCGGGCGCGCGGCTCGATCAGGAAGGGGTAGGCCACCAGGGCCAGCAGCGAGGCCAGGTTGGACAGCGAAAAGTACCGATACACCTGGGCCCCCAGCGGGGTGCGCGCCACCCAGGATTGAATCAGCGGCCCGGTGGTGGACAGAAGGAAATAAGGCAGCCCGATGGTCGACAGCAGCAGACCCAGAATCCACAGGCTGGGGTCTTCGCTGCCCTGGGGCTTCCAATGCGATCCCGCCACGATCGGCAGAAAGGCCAGGCTCGCCAGCAGCAGCGTGCCATGCACCCACAACTGCAGCCGCACCGACAGGCGCCGTGCGATCAGGTCGGCATAGGCATACCCGCC
This sequence comes from uncultured Burkholderiaceae bacterium, assembly GCA_964400915.1. Classification (GTDB taxonomy): domain Bacteria; phylum Pseudomonadota; class Gammaproteobacteria; order Burkholderiales; family Burkholderiaceae_C; genus CAYNWR01. The sequence goes on along the minus strand of CAYNWR010000238.1, from coordinate 2,013 downwards.
CAGCAAGGTCACCTGAAAGAACACCATGCAGATGGACCACACGGCCGCCGATCCGCCGAACCAGGGCAGGATCTGCTTGGCGATGAGCGGCTGCACCAGAAACAG
>CAYNWR010000238.1:0-1808 GCA_964400915.1 uncultured Burkholderiaceae bacterium | reverse complement strand
GCGCTTGCCTTCCAGGGGCGCGAGTGTGCCTGAAGTCCATTCCCAGACCTGCCCCCAGGCAAAACCACGGCGGCCCGCCGTGCGGGCGGCGCAGTCCCATTCAGCCTCGTGAGGCAGTCGCCGCCCGGCCCAGCGCGCAAACGCGTCGGCCTCCCACCAGGTGGCGTGGGCCACCGCCTGACCCGTCGCCACGCGCACCGTCTTGCCAAAGCGGCGCGCCGTCACCGCCCCCAGGCCCATCTGTTCGACATGCCGGGGCCCGCGCCGGGCGCCCTGCTGCGCCGACAGCCACAACCAGCCATCGGGGCGCCACAGCTCGCGCCGGTCGTAGCCACCATCGGCCACAAACTCGCTGAATTGCGCCCAGGTGACCGGGCCTGCGTCGATCTCGAATTCGGGCAAGGCCAGCTCCTGCGATCCGCTGTCGACCTCGCTGTGCCAGCCAGACCCATCGAAACCCAGGCGCCAGCGCGTGGCGGGGCAGGCCAGGGGTTCGCGCGGCGCGGACCCGGCTGCGCGCTCCAGGCCCAGGTCGACACCCAGCGTCTGCGCCGCCTCGGCAAACACCTCGGCCTGCAAGGCTTCGTGGAAGAGCGCCATGCGAAACAGGTACAGGCCCTCGGCCGTTTCGGGCGTTTTCTCGAGGATGGCCAGGGTGCCTTCCAGCGCCTCCAGCAGGTACTGCCGCACCAGGGCCGCGTCGGGCCGCTGCCGCGCGAGACCCCCGCCCGAGTCGCCCCACCACAGATCGGCGCTGGGTTCGATCGACGCCAGGCGCACGGGTTGAGCCGGACAGGCCTCGCCCAGTGACCTTTGTGTGTTGCGATTGGTCCAGCGCTCGGCGAACCACCCCACACGGCCAAGCAGCCACAAGGCGGTGGCGCGGCGACCATCGGTCAGAACAAATTCGTCGGCATCGCGCCCTGCCGACTCGAACCGCGTGAACAGCGCCAGGCTGGTGTTGCGGGTCTCGATCAGGGCCAGCGAAAGGGCCTCGCGCCCGGCCACCGACCAATGGTTTGCTGGGGCGAGGGACTGCAGGGGCTGGGGAGTCGGCATGCGTGAAACCCGTAGGTAGGTCGGCATTATGGGCATATAGAATTCGCCGGGTCTTACACGCCCCGGGGCCTCCAGGCTCCCCTTCCCCCATGCAATCCCTGCTATCGCTTTCGCGCGGCATCGACCGCGCCAACGACCAGATCGGCCGGCTGGTCCGCTGGCTGGTGCTGGGCTCGGTCCTGCTGTCGGCTGGCAACGCCATCGTGCGCAAGATCTTCGACACCAGCTCCAACGCGCTGCTCGAAATCCAGTGGTACCTGTTTGCGGGGGTGTTCATGCTGGGCGCTGGCTACGCGTTCCTGCGCAACGTGCACGTGCGCATCGACTTCATCTCCAGCAAGCTGTCCAAGCGCACCAACGCCATCATCGACGCCGCGGGCATCGTGATCTTTCTCATCCCGCTGTGCCTGATCCTGATCCGCCTGAGCTGGCCCCTGTTCTACAACGCCTGGGTAACGGGCGAGATGTCGTCCAACGCGGGGGGCCTGATCCGCTGGCCCGTGCTGCTCCTGATTCCCTTGGGCTTTGCGATCCTGCTGGTGCAGGGCTTGTCCGAGCTGGTCAAGCGCATCGCCTTCCTCAAGGGACTGATCCCCGAGCCCATCAGCGTCGAGGCCGTCAAGTCCGACGAAGAACTGCTGGCCGAAGAACTCGCCGCCGAGGCCGAGCGCAAGATGCTGGCGCCTCATGGTGCCAACCCAGAAGAAAAGAAGCACTGACATGGTCGAGTTCGTCACCCAGAATTTCGT
>CAYNWR010000237.1:0-5041 GCA_964400915.1 uncultured Burkholderiaceae bacterium | reverse complement strand
TTTCAAGTTTGTCACGCGCTCGTGTGTGAACACCCGTGAAATGGGCAAGACCGACGATGGCCGCGAGTTGCCGCTGTTCAAGCTGGACACCTCCAGCGAGTCGCATCCCTTCTACACGGGAACGCAGAAATCCGTGGACAACATGGGCGGCCGCGTCGAACGCTTCCGCAACCGCTTCGGCAAGACGGCCACTGCCGCCAAGTAGGCACTGCGCCAACCCCAACAAGGGCAGCCCGGAAACCCGGCCTGCCCTTTTGTTTTTTCATGAACGCCACGCCCACGCCCGCGATCGTTTCGCAACAGGCCGCGCAACGCCTGCCCCGGGTGTTGCTGGTGGGCTTGTGTGTGGTGTACGTGCTCGCGGGATTCCTGGGCCGCACGCCATGGAAAAGCGCCGACATGACGGCCTTCGGCTACATGGCCGAGATGGCCCTGGCGCCCTGGGGCCCCGCCTGGTGGCAACCTCGGCTGCTGGGCCTTGTGCCCGAAGTGGACGCGCTGCTGCCCTACTGGTTGGGCGCAGCAGCCATCCAGTGGCTGGGCCCATGGCTTGGCGATCCCCTCGCGGCTCGGGTGCCTTTCATGCTGCTGCTCGCGGCCTGTCTGGTGGCCACCTGGTGGGCGGTCTACCACCTCGCACGCAACCCCACCGCGCTGCCGCTGGCGTTTGCCTTCGGTGGTGAAGCGGACCCAAAGTCCTACGCGCGGGCGCTCGCCGACGGCGGCCTTTTGGCCTTGTTGGCCTGCCTGGGCCTGGCCCAATTGGCTCACGAGGCAACCCCTGCCCTGGTGCAGATCACCTGCGCGGCCGCGTGGCTCTATGCGGCCGCCGCGATGCCCTGGAAGCGGGTGCGAGCCATGAACATCGCCGCGATGGCTTTGATGGGCCTGGCGCTCAGTGGGGCGCCCAGCATTGCCAGCGGCTTGGCCGCCGCTGGCGCGTTGATGGCGGTCCTGACCTGGCGTGGCTTGCAAGCCGCCGCGCAGGCGGCGCAAAAAGGACTGCTGGAAGCCCAGGCCGTGCGCACACCCGAGCAGATCGCCGGGGTGAGCGATTCCGCCTTCGCGCCGGATTCCTGGGGGGCCGGCGCGGAGCATTCGCGCCTGGCAACCCGGGCGAGTCTGGCCCGGCTCGACTGCCTGTTCTGGCTGGGTTGCGTGATCGCCCTGTTGGTGGTGTGCACCTGGCTGGACCTATGGCGCTGGCGCATCGAGCTGCCCCCCGAGGGTGGTCGCGAGTGGCGCGGCTTCGTGCGCCTGCTGGTCTGGTTCAGTTGGCCGGTCTGGCCCCTGGCGGCCTTTGCCTTGTGGAATTGGCGTCGCCATTGGCGCCCCTTGCCCCGCGCCCGCCACTTGGTGCTTCCTGTGGCGCTGGCCGGTCTGGCGCACCTGTCGGCCTTGACAACCAATGGGGCCGATCGGTCCCTGCTGGTGGGCTTGCCCGGCATGGCAGCGCTGGCCGCTTTTTCCCTGCCGACCCTCAAGCGCAGCCTGGCTGCGCTGATCGATTGGTTCACCTTGCTGTTTTTCTCGGGCTGCGCCCTGATCATCTGGATCATCTGGATGGCCATGGTCAGTGGTTTCCCGGCCAAGCCGGCCGCCAACGTGGCGCGCCTGGCGCCAGGCTTCATGCCCTCATTCGAATGGCTCCTGCTGCTGCCGGCGCTGGTCATTTCGGGCGCGTGGCTCGCCCTGGTGGCGTGGCGCACCGGGCGCCATCGGACCGCGCTGTGGAAGACCCTGGTCCTGCCCGCCACCGGAGCGGTGTTGTGCTGGACCTTGCTCATGACGCTGTGGCTGCCATTGCTGGACTACGCGCGCAGTTTTGCACCGCAGATCCAGCGCATCCGCGCCCAGACCGGCCCCAACGTGACCTGCCTTGAAGCCCATGGGCTTTCGCGCGCGCAAATCGCCGCCCTGCGTCATCACGGCGCTTACGACGTGCTTGTGGCGCAAGCCCCCGCCCGCTGTCCGTGGCTGATCGTGTCCGACTCTGCCCAGGCCAGCCTGGGGCCGGCGGTCGACCCCAACGAATGGCTGCTGCGCGGTGTGTTTCGGCGCCCCACCGACAAGAACGACGATCTGTTGCTGTACACGCGCGCCCCAACGCGCAGCAATCCGGTTGGTGTTCCATGAGCGACGCCCCGGTCCAGGCCCACTATTCGCGCCGCAACGAACGCCGCCTGATCCTGCGACATGCGGGTGTGGTGCTTGTCGGGCAACTGGCGGTGATGTCGTTCGGCGTGGTGGACACCGTGGTGGCCGGGCGCGTCTCGCCTTCGGCCCTGGCGGCGCTGGCGGTGGGCACCGCGATCTACATCAGTGTCTTCATCGCCCTGACCAGCGTGGTGCAGGCCTTGCTGCCGGTCTGGGCCGAACTGCATGGCGCCCGGCGGCATCGCGAAATGGGGCGCTCGATCCGGCAGGCCTTGTACCTCGTGGTGGCCGCCAGCGGGGTGGGGATCCTCGCGCTGAACCACCCAGGCCCGCTGCTGCAGATCACGCACATTCCCGCCGGCATGCAGGCCGAGGCAAGCGCCTATCTGTCAAGCCTGGCCTGGGCCTTGCCCCCTGCTCTCTTGTTTCGGCTGTACGGCACGTTCAACCAGAGCCTGGGGCGCGCCCGCGCGGTCACGCTGGTGCAGGTGGCCGGCCTGGCGCTGAAGGTGCCACTGTCGATGCTGCTGGCCTGGGGTGCAGGGCCGATCGAGCCTCTGGGTGCGCTGGGCTGCGGCATTGCCACTGCCATCGTGAACATCTTGATGCTGGCCTTGGCCAACTGGTGGTTGTTGACCGATCCGGCCTACCGCCCGTTTCACATCGTCGCGCGACTGGAGGCGCCGGACTGGATCCAGTTGCGCCATTTTCTGCGCCTGGGCTTGCCAGCCGGCATCACGGTGCTGGTCGAGGTGACCTCATTCACCTTCATGACCCTGCTGGCCGCGCGTCTGGGCGAGGTGGCCGCCGCAGCGCATCAGATCGCGTCGAACTTCACGGCCGTGTTGTTCATGACCCCCATGTCCATTGCGATCGCTGCCAGCGCCCGGGTGAGCTTCTGGATCGGTGCCGGGCACCCCCACCGGGCCCAACGCGCAACTTTTGATTCTTGTTGGCTTGTAGCGAGCGTCGCCGCTTGCTTTTCAGCTATTATTTTTATGTCGAACGAAGGGGTTGCGCGCGCGTACTCGAACACACCCGAGGTGGTCGCCCTTGCTGCCAGCCTGCTGCTGTGGGTGGCGGCCTACCACTGGGTCGACGCGCTGCAGGTGCTGGGGGTGTACGTGTTGCGCTGCCACCGCATCAACATCGCGCCCATGATCACCTACAGCGTGCTGTTGTGGGGCCTGGGCCTGGCCGGTGGCTATCAGCTTGCCTATCACGGCCTGCCAGGGATTGCGCCGATGCAGTCGCCCGCCGCATTCTGGATCAGCAGCATCGTGGCGCTGTGCCTGGTCAACCTGGTTCTGGGGTATCTGCTGCTGCGAGTTGCGCATCAACTGGCGCCACCGTCGCCGGCCCGCGGCGCACGCGCAGCGGCGGGAAGCTGATCGCAAAGCGCGAGCCCAGGCCAGGCTGGCTCGAGATCGCCAGCGAGCCCCCGTGCCGCTGCACCACATGCTTGACGATGGCCAGACCCAGACCGGTTCCGCCGGTGTCGCGCGAACGGCTTCGATCCACCCGATAGAAGCGCTCGGTCAGGCGCGGCAGGTGTTCGGGCTCGATGCCCGGCCCGTTGTCCTCGACCGAAAATTCGCCGCTGCCGTCGGGCCGCCGGTTCCACGAGATGCGCACCTGGCCGTCCTGTGGTGGTGTGTAGCGGATGGCATTGGAGACCAGGTTCGACATCGCACTGAGCAGTTCCTGGTGGGCACCCGCCACTTCGTCGCTTGCGCCCGTGCCCAGGCGCAATTCGATCGTCGGCCCGCCCGCGATTCGGGTCAGTGCCATGCCTTCCGATTCGCACTGGGCAATCAAATCCCGAATCGGAATCCATTCCTTGACACCGGGCGCCGGACTGCCCTCCAGGCGGGACAGCGTCAGCAGATCACCCACCAGTGAATTCAAGCGCTGCGCCTGCTGGTTCATCAGGCCCAGGTACGACCGCCGCTCGCCTTCGCCGAGCGGCAGGTTCTGCAAGGTCTCGATGAAGCCGGACAGGACCGTGAGGGGCGTGCGAATCTCGTGCGAAACATTGGCCACGAAATCGCGCCGCATGGCCTCGGCGCGCTCTAGCGCTGTCACGTCGCGCGACAGCAGCAGGTAGCGGCCTTCGGCATAGGGATGCACCTGCAGCGACAAGCGCTGCGGGTTCGACGGGCTGTGCTCACGACCGTCCAGGGTGACCTCGCCTTCGGACGGGGCACGCCGTGCGCCGACCCTGGCCCAATACGCCGCAAACACGGGATCGCGCACCAGGTTGCCAATCGCCTGCAAGGCGTCGCGATCGGGCTCGATGCCGAAATGTTGCGCGGCCGTCAAGTTGCACCATTCAATGCGCCCGCGTTCGTCCAGCAGCACCACCCCATTGGGCGAGGCCTGGATGGCCGCCAAAAAATCACTCAGGCGCTGCTGGGCGTCGGCCACCGCCAAATCGCTGGTCTTGATCAGGCGGTTCATGCGGATGCCAGCCTCGCGCCACGGGCCAGCCAGTGCCGGGGGTTCGGCTTGCTCGGGCCGGCGCAACCAGGCCAGCAGGCGCCGGGCATGCCAGGTGTCGAAAGCAAAAGCCGCCACCAACAACAGCGCCAGGGCCACCGCGACACCGCGCCACTGGTCCCACCAGGCGCCAGCACCGGCGAGTGCCAGCGCCGACAGCATCAACAGCAGGGCCCGGCTCCACATGCGCGGGCAGGCTCAGGCGGCCTTGGAAGGGAGCTCGGCGGTGGCAGGTCGGGCACTCAGGCGATAGCCGGCGCCGCGCACGGTCTCCACCATCGCGGCGGCCGGGCCCAGGGATTCCCGCAGGCGTTTGACATGCACGTCCACGGTGCGCTCCTCGATGAAGACGTGGTCGCCCCAGACCCGATCAAGCAGATGGGAC
>CAYNWR010000236.1:0-5042 GCA_964400915.1 uncultured Burkholderiaceae bacterium | reverse complement strand
GCTGCCGATGGCGCCCACATAGAAGGCATCGGACTTGAGCGCCTCCAGCAGGGCCAGATCGTCCAGCTTGGGGTCGTGCGTGAGGGCCACCACACAACTGCGCCGGTCGGGTTTGAAGGCGGTCACCACCTCGTCGGGCATGTCGCCCGTCACATGGGCGGCGGGCACGCTCCAGGCGCCCCGGTACTCCTCGCGTGGGTCGCACACGGTAACGGCGAAACCGCTGAACAGTGCCATCGTCGCCAGGTATTCGGTGAGCTGGCCCGCGCCGATCAGCAGCATGCGAAATTCAGGCCCGAAGGTGTTCACCAACTGTGTGTCGTCGATCTGCAGGTCGGCTGGCGCAGGCGCGTCGTTCAGGCGCACGGCGCCACTGGCCAGCTGCACCGTGCGTTGCACGAGCCGGCCCGCCTCCAGCGCCACCACCAGCTGCGCCAGCGCCTGGGCATCGGGGTCGAACTCCAGCAGCAGCTCCAGCGTGCCGCCACAGGGCAGGCCAAAACGGTGGGCCTCGTCGGCGGTGACGCCGTACTTCACAAAACTGGGTGAGCCGGCCGGGATGGTCTTGGTGTCTGCTTCTGCTTTTGAAGCATTGTTTTCAGCACTGGCGCTCGCTACACCCTTGTAGGCTTGGGTAAACCGGTAGATCAGGTCGTCTTCGATGCAACCACCCGACACCGAGCCCACCACGGCGCCGTCCTCGCACAAGGCCATGATCGAACCGATGGGCCGTGGCGACGATCCCCAGGTGCGCACCACCGTGGCCAGCAAGGCCCGCTTGCCGGCCAGGCGCCAGTCGCGCAAGGTGCGCAGCACCATGACATCGAGGTTTTCCATTTGATTTGATTTCCTTGGTCTGGAATGCTCAGAACCGGTACGCCGCCGCCACACCCAGCAACCACGTGCGTCCCGGCGCGGGTTCAAAGAACCGCGCGTTGCCTTCGTTGACGATGACCGACCCCGCGTACCGGCGGTTCATGACATTGTCGATGCGCAGAAACTGGCGAAAGTTCCAGCGCCCACGCGTCTGCTCGGCAGCAAGACGCAGCGCGGCCACGCTGGCCGCGGGCGCAAAGTCCGAATTGCGATCGTCCACCGCCACACGGCCTGTGTGCCGCCACTCCAGCGCGGCCTGCAAGCCCAACGGCCGGTGCCGCCACTGCAGTTCGGCGTACGCCGACACCCGCGGAATGCCCGGCATGCGGCTGCCCGCCGGGATCAACACCGTGGGCGTGGCACAGGGTGTGGCCGTGCAGGTGCGAAAGGCATCGCGATACCGGGCGTCAATCGAGGTCAATGTGCCCACCACGGCCCAGTTGGGCGACAACTCGCCCGACAGCGCCGCCTCCAGACCGGTGCGCCGCGTGGCCCCCACGTTCTGGAACACGCTGCGCCCACCGGTGTTGGACAGCACCGCAATCTCGTTGTGGGTCGATGCTCTGAAAATCGCAGCATTGATGCGCCAGCCGGCGCCCGCCAGGGCCTTGAATCCCAGCTCCACGTGGCGGCTGTCGGCCGCCTGCAGCGCAAAGTTCAGGCCTGTGGCGCCATTGGCGCGGTAGGCCAGTTCGTTGAAAGTGGGGGTCTCAAAACCCTTGCCCAGCGCCGCGTAGATGTTCAGCGCATCGCTGGCATGAAAGCTCAGGCCAACGGCCGGGCTGGTGGCCGAGTACCGTGCGCCGCCGCTGTCGTCGCCATTGCCCGCCACCACATACCGATCGAGCGACGAGAACACCACGCTGGAATGGCGCAGGCCGGCCGACAGGCTCAGGCGTTCGGCCATCGCCCATTCGGTCTGCAGGTAGTGGTCGCGGTTGCGCACGCGGTTCTTCTCGTCGCGGCGCAGGGCGCCCTCCACACCCCATATCGGGTTGCCGGCCGCGCCCACAACAACAAAGTTCTGAAACCCCCGGCGCTGCTCGGCCGACTGATCCGCCGACAAACCCGCCGTCACCGTGAGGGGCTTGCCGCCCAGGCGGTTGTGGTGCACCCAGCGCAGGTCCAGGCCTTCGTAGTGGCGAGCCAGATCGATCACACCACCGGGATGGGTGGCAGGCGTCTGCGCCGCGACGGCGATCGACTGGAATTGCCGCGTGGCCCGCTCACCCGCGTACACACTGGCGTGCAACTGGTTCTGCGCCGACAACCGGTGTTGCAGGGCCGCGCCCCACTGGCTCTGCTCCACCGTCTTGCGCGTGTTGAAGCTCAATGCAACCGGTGTGGCCTGGCGCGGGTTGGCCAGCCATTCGGCGCGGGTCAGGCCCAGCGGGTCTTGCACATCGGGCGTGCTCAGGTGGTTGAGCACGAACACCGTGCGCGTGTCGCTGCCCGCACCATGGGTGAGCTTGGTGTTCAGGCTGCGGCGCTGGGCTGCGCTGTGGACGCGTGGGCCGTCGGTTTCAAAGCCCGAGGCACTGAGGGTGTAGGACCAGGGCGCGGGGCTCGGCCCGCCCTTGGAAGCGCCTGCCATCACGCCCAACGCGCCGCTCAGGCGCAAGCCCAGGCGCTGCGTGCCGTGCGAGCCCATCGCGCTGGACACATCGACCACGGTGTCGGGCCCGCCATCGCGGGTGACGATGTGGATCACGCCCCCGGCCGAATTGCCGTACAGCGCCGAGAACGGCCCGCGCAGCACCTCCACGCGTTCGGCCGAGGCGAGATCAAAGTGCGCCACCTGGCCCTGGCCGTCCGGGCCAGTGGCGGGAATGCCATCGGCATACAGCCGGATGCCCCGCACACCAAAAGTGGCGCGGGCACCAAAGCCGCGGATGGAGATCTGCAGATCCTGCGCGTGGTTGTTGCGGTTCTGGATGACAAGGCCGGGCACACGCACCAGCGCTTCGGACAAATGGATCTGCAGTTGCCCGTTGCGCAAGGTATCGCCGTCCACCACGTCGACGCTGGCGGGTGCCTCGAAACGGGTCTGCTCCACACCCCGGTTGACCGTGACCGTGACCTCGCGCAGCGTGGTGGCCGCCGTCTGGGGCTGGGCCACCGCCTGACCCACCAGCAGACCCAGACCCAGGCCCAGGCCTGCGGCCACACGCGCCGCCGCCCCCACCGCGGCGCTGCTGGCCCTCACTTGCGTGTGAACCACCACAACGCGACCACCACCACCGCGCCTCCCACCCACCACACCCAGGCCGGCACCCCCGCAGCGCCAGGGGCTGGCTGCGCGGCCGGCACCGGCACGCTGGGTGCCTGTGCGGGGGGGTACAGGCGCTGCAACTCGGCATCGAAGCGCTTGAAGAAATCCTCGGCCAGCGACTTGGCCACCCCGTCGATCAGGCGCTGCCCCACCTGCGCGATCTTGCCGCCCACACTGGCGTGCACCTGATAGGTCAGCTCGCAGCCCGGCGCGCCGTCGGCCCGCGCGGCCAGCTGCACATGGGCCTGGCCCTTGCCAAAACCCGCGGCCCCACCCTGGCCATCGAACTGGATGCGATAGCTGTTGGGCGGGTTGACATCGGCCAGCGTGAGCTTGGCCGTGAAGCGCGCCGAGACCGGTCCGATCTTGACGGCCACGGTGGAGGTGTATTGGTTGTCGCCCGTGGCTTCGAATTTTTCGCAACCGGCAATGCAGCCCTTGAGCACCTCGGGGTTGTTCAGGGCGTCCCAGGCCTGCTGCTGGGTGGCCGACAGGCTGCGCGATCCTTGCATGTCCATGGTGGGGTTCCTTCAGGGTGAGCGGATCAGGCGGGCCAGGGCCCGCGCCAGATCCTCGAGTTTTTCGATGTTGTGCACGGCGAGCATGGCGTCGCAATGCCGGTGCAGCACAGCGGCGCCCTGCGCCAACGGCTGGTAGCCGTCAAAACGCAGCAAGGGATTGAGCCAGACCACGCGACGGCAGGCGCGGCGCAGCCAGAGCAGTTCGCGCTCCAGCTCTTGCGGGTCGCCGGTGTCCAGGCCATCGGTGACCAGCAGCACCACGCTGCGCCGCCCCACCAGGCGCCGCGCGTGGGCCTGGTGCAGCGTGGCCAGCGATTCGCCCAGGCGCGTGCCGCCCGCATAGTCGTCGATGAGCGCGCTGGCGATGTCCAGCATCTCGTCGCCGTCGGCCTTGGCAAAGGCCGTGGTGAGATCGGTCAGGTGGGTGCCGAAGGCAAAGACATCGGCCCGTCCGCGCCGCTCGCGCGCGGCGCGCAGGGCCGCGTGCAGAAAGGCCAGCAGCAGGCGCGCGTAGCGCTCCATCGAACCCGATACATCCACCAGTGCCAACAGCGGCAGGGGCTGCTGGCGCCGCTGCAGGCGCGGCAACACCAGCGCGTCGCCATCGTGGCGGCGCATCTCGCGCATCAGATGGGGCCAGTGCAGGCGCGCACCGCGCGGGCCCGGCCGCAGGCGGCGCGATGCCACTTCGGGCAAGCTCAGCGGCACATCGCGCGCCAGGCGCTCGACCAGGCGGAATTCGCTGGCCGACATGGCGGCAAAGTCGGCGTGGCGCAGGCGCTCGGCGTCGCTGGCCGTCATGGCGGCGTCGAACTCCACCTCCTTCTCGGCGGGCTTGGGCTTCTTGGTGCCGAAGGCCTGCTGCGGCGCCAGGGCCTCGCGCACGCGGGGCTTGCGCTTCTTGTCGACCTCCGCCTTCCCCTCGGCCGTGGGCAGCATCTGCGACAGCAGCTTGTGCGCCAACTGGGGATCGCGAAAGTAGGCGTCGAACATCTGCCGAAAGACCACGCGGTCGGCCTCGCGCTGGATCAACACCGCCTCCAGGCCGGCGGCCAGATCGTCCTTGCGTTCGACGCCCAGCAGCGTCACCGCCTGTTGCGCCAGCGCAATCGACGCCACATCGGTGCGCACGCCCGCGCGGCGCAACGCGCGCCCAAATCCGACCAGGTTGTCGGCCAGCTTGCCGGTGCGGGCGTCGCCAAGGACCGTCATGGGTCCACGGGTTTCAACAGATCGCCCGCCATCTCGGGCGTGAGCGCCGCCACGTCCTCGCGCTGCTTGAACAGCACCCCCGCGGTGTCGCTGACGACCTCTGGGTCCAGCGCCAGGGTGTCCAGCGCCACCAGGGCCTTGGCCCATTCGACACTTTCGGC
>CAYNWR010000235.1:0-5058 GCA_964400915.1 uncultured Burkholderiaceae bacterium | reverse complement strand
TACTCGACCTTGGCCCCTGAAGCGATCACAACCTTCTCCCACTTGGCCGTTTCATAGGCGATGACCTTGCGAAAATCATCGGGCGAGCCGGCGATCGGCCTGCCGCCCAGCTCACCCAGGCGCTCGCGCATCTTGGGATCCGCCAGCGCGCGGTTCACCTCGGCGTTGAGCTTGTCGATGACCGCCTTGGGCGTTCCTTTGGGCATTCCGATGCCAAACCAGGCTGTGGCTTCGTAGCCCGGCACCGTCTGACCCACTGTCGGCACGCCGGGCAGGCTGGGTTCGGGTAGCTCGCTGGTCACCCCCAGGGCACGCAAGCGCCCGCCGGCGATGTGCCCTTTGGACGAGGGCAGGTTGTCAAAAATCACATCGACGTGCCCGGCCATGAGGTTCGTCAGTGCAGGCCCCGCTCCCTGAAACGGTGTATGGAGCATGTTGCACCCGGTCATGGACATGAACAGGATGCCTGACAAGTGCACCGAAGTGCCACTGCCCGAGCTGGCCATGTTGATCTTGCCGGGGTTCTTCTTGCAGTAGTCGATGAATTCGGCCACCGTCTTGGCCGGGAAGTTGGGGTTGACCTCCATCACATTGGGCGCGCGCACCAGGCCGGCCACGGGCTCGATGTCGCGGATGAAGTTGTAGTTGAGGTTCTTGTACAGCGTGGCATTGATGCCGTTGGCCGGGTTGACCAGCAGCATGGTGTAGCCATCGGGCGGCGCGTCGATCACGGCCTTGGTGCCCACGTTGTTGCCCGCGCCCGGGCGGTTCTCGATCGTGAAGGGCTGGCCCAGCTTTTCGGTCAGCCACTGCGCGACGATGCGGGCCAGCACGTCGGTGGTGCCGGCAGGCGGATACGGCACCACCCATTTGACAGGCTTGGTCGGCCAATCGGTGGATTGCGCCATGGCGCCCAATGGCGCCAGCACGAACAGGGGCGCGGCCAATGCCGTCAACAACCAGGATTTTCGGTTCACGTGTTTGTCTCCTGCGATTCGGGTTGGGTTTGGCGCGCACGTCGCGCGCCGGACGATGGTCCGCATGAACTATACGGTCTGGCGCTTGGCAGTGCCTGCCACTCAATCACTTCGCGCCAGGGCTCGCCGGTATTGAACGGCCTCGGCCAGGTGAACGGTCTGCACCACGTCACTGGCAGCCAGGTCGGCAATGGTGCGGGCCACCTTCATCGCGCGATGGATGCCACGGGCGCTCCAGCCCAGGCGCGCCGCCGCTGCGTTCAGAAACTTGGCAGCGGCTGGCTCCAGCACAACGTTGTCTTCCAACGCGCGGCCCATCAGGGCCTGGTTGGCACAGCCCTGACGGCGCCAGGCCCGTTCTCGAGCGGCATTGCATCGGGCGCGCACCACACCCGTCTCCTCCCCGGTCGGTGCCTGGATCAGATCCTCAGGCGCGAGTGCGGACACTTCCACTTGCAGATCGATGCGATCCAGCAGCGGGCCAGACAAGCGACCCTGATAGCGATGGATTTGCTCGGGTGTGCAGCGGCAGTTGCGCAGGCGCGAGCCGTGGTACCCGCAAGGACAGGGATTCATCGCCCCCACCAATTGAAATCGGGCGGGGAACTCGGCGCGCCGCGCGGCCCGCGATATCACGATGCGTCCTGTCTCCAGCGGCTCGCGCAATGCTTCCAGCGCCGTGCGGGCGAACTCGGGCATTTCGTCCAGAAAAAGCACCCCATGATGGGCCAGCGATATCTCGCCCGGGCGAGGCGGCGATCCCCCTCCCACCATGGCGATGGCGCTGGCTGAATGATGCGGTGAGCGGGTGGGCCGGCGGCCCCAGTCACGCTCAGGAACAAAGTGTCCACCCACACTGGCGATGGCCGCCGCCTCGAGCGCTTCGTCCATGCCCAGGTCGGGCAACAAGCCCGCAAACCGTTGTGCGAGCATCGATTTGCCCGATCCCGGCGGGCCGAGCAAGAGCAGGCTGTGCCCCCCCGCTGCCGCGATCTCCAGCGCCCGGCGCGCTGCCGATTGGCCCTTCACGTCGGCCAGATCCGGGCCCTCGCCCCGGGCCACGTGCCGCAGTGTCGTGTCCAGGCGCGTCATGCCCGCGCCAGGGTGAGGGTGGGGGCCTGGCGTTTGACCCGGTGGCGAAGGTGGATCGCCAAGCGCACGAAAGTGGGCAACGACGTCGATCAGATGGTCGGCCCGGTAGACCTGGACCCCAGGTGCCAATGCCGCCTCGATGGCGCTGCCGCCTGGCAACACCAGGTGCCTTGCGCCATCACGGGCGGCGGCCAGGCTCATGGCGAGGGCGCCGCGCACGGGTCGCAAGGCGCCAGTCAATGACAACTCACCTGCAAATTCCCAGCCATCGAGCCCGGCCGGGTCGATCTGGCCACTGGCAGCCAGGACCCCCATCGCAATGGGCAGATCGAAGCGCCCTGAATCTTTTGGCAGATCGGCAGGCGCCAGATTCACCGTGATGCGTTTGTTGTTGGGAAACTCCAGGCCCGCGTTCTGGATGGCCGATCGGACCCGCTCACGAGCCTCCTTGACTTCGACATCGGCCAGACCGACCAGCGTGAAACTGGGCAAACCGTTGGCCAGGTGCACCTCAACGGTGACCGAAGGCGCCTCCAGCGCCACTTGCGCGCGACTGCGCACCAAAGACAAACTCACAACGCCTTACCTCCCTTGTTTGGTGCATCGCCAGTTTGACGTGCGGTTTTGAGCGCTTTTTCAGTCCACTAAACGCAAGACCCCAGCGCCGCGCCGACCAATGCCTCGCCGTGGCACCGGTCTGGTGCATTGGGAACAATGGCACACATCCTGCTTGGTTGACTGTGCAAACGGGCTCGGCCTTGCACCGCTGGCCGTGTCCCGTGGATTCCTTGCACGAAATTGCCTTTTTTCCCTTTGCCTTGAATTGGAGAACCTGATGAACAAGCGTGTCGTGTCCCTCGTCGCCGTGCCCCTGCTGGCCTTGTCGCAAGGAGCCCTGGCCCAAACGCCAGCCCCGGCACCAGCGCCCGAGTCGACCCTGGCTTTCAACGTTGGCGCGGTCACCGAATACCGCTACCGCGGGATTTCGCAGACGCGCCTGAAGCCGGCGCTGCAGGGCGGCATTGACTACAGCCATGCCAGCGGCCTGTATGTCGGGTTCTGGGGCTCGACCATCAAGTGGATCAAGGACGCCGGCGGCGACGCCAACGCCGAACTGGACTTCTATGGCGGCTACAAGACCACCCTGGGCGATGTCGGCCTGGATGTGGGCGTGCTGCGCTACCAATACCCCAGCCACAAGCTGGTGGTGAGCCCCAACACGACGGAGCTGTACCTGGCGGGCACCGTGGGGCCGGTCACCCTCAAGTACTCGAACTCGACGAGCAACCTCTTCGGCTTTGCCAACAGCAAGCGCAGCGGCTACCTCGACCTGACGGCCAACTTCGACCTGGGCAATGGCTGGACGCTCACCCCCCACGTGGGCCATCAGAAGGTCAAGAACAACGCTCCGGCGAGCTACACGGACTACTCGCTGACCGTCGCCAAGGATCTGGGCAGCGGCTTGTCCGCCTCGGCCATGCTGGTGGGCACCGACGCCGACAAGACCGTCTACGTCGCGCCCAGCGGCAAGTTCCTTGGCAAGTCCGCCCTGGTGCTGGGCATCAAATACACGTTCTGACGGTCTGCGAGGACACACCATGAAACTGGTCACCGCCATCATCAAACCCTTCAAGCTCGACGAGGTGCGCGAAGCGCTCTCGGCCATCGGCGTGCAGGGCATCACCGTCACCGAAGTCAAGGGCTTCGGGCGTCAAAAAGGGCACACCGAGTTGTACCGGGGTGCTGAATACGTCGTCGACTTCCTGCCCAAGGTCAAGATCGAGGCGGCGATTGCCGACGATTTGGTCGAACGGGTCATCGAGGCGGTTGAGGGCGCGGCGCGCACCGGCAAGATCGGCGACGGCAAGATTTTTGTCTACGACCTTGAGCAAGTGGTTCGCATCCGCACCGGCGAAACCGGCAAGGAAGCGCTCTGACCCCACCAACTCGCCAAGAAAGAAACACATCATGAAAAAACTCCTTGCGATCCTCGCGCTGGGCTGGGCGGTTCTGGCAGCTCCCCTGCCGACCCTTGCCCAAACGCCGGCGGCACCAGCCGCCTCTGCGCCGGCCGATGCCGCGTCTGCGCCCGCCGCGGCTGCGGCGGCCACCGCGGCACCAGCGGCTGCGGCTCCCGCGCCCACACCCAACAAGGGCGACACCGCGTGGATGACGATCGCCACCGCGCTGGTGATCCTGATGACCATCCCCGGCCTGGCCTTGTTCTATGGGGGCCTGGTACGCAGCAAGAACATGTTGTCGGTGCTGATGCAGGTCTTTGTGGTCACCTCGCTGATCTACGTGCTGTGGATCGTGTATGGCTACAGCGTCGCCTTCACCGGTGGCAGTCCCTTCATGGGCGGGCTGGACAAGATCTTCCTCAAGGGCATCACGCCGGATTCGGTGGCCGCCACCTTCAGCAAGGGTGTCGTGATCCCCGAGTTGTCCTTTGTCGCGTTCCAGGCCACGTTTGCGGCCATCACCTGTGCGCTGATCGTCGGCGCCTTCGCTGAGCGCATCCGGTTCTCGGCGGTGCTGCTGTTCTGCGTGCTGTGGTTCACCTTCAGCTACCTGCCGATTGCCCACATGGTCTGGTACTGGGACGGCCCGGACGCCATCACGGATGCCAAGACACTCGAAACCGTGACGGCTGCGGCGGGCTGGCTGTGGGCCAAGGGCGCGCTGGACTTTGCTGGTGGCACGGTGGTGCACATCAACGCAGGGGTTGCAGGCCTGGTCGGCGCCTATGTCGTGGGCAAGCGCATCGGTTACGGGCGTGAAGCCATGGCGCCTCACAGCCTCACCCTCACCATGGTCGGCGCTTCGTTGCTGTGGGTGGGCTGGTTCGGTTTCAATGCGGGCTCCAACCTTGAAGCCAATGGCGTCACCGCGCTGGCTTTCATCAACACCCTCGTTGCCACCGCAGCAGCCACGCTGGCCTGGATTGCAGGCGAGGCACTGGGCAAGGGCAAGGCCTCGATGCTGGGCG
>CAYNWR010000234.1:0-5067 GCA_964400915.1 uncultured Burkholderiaceae bacterium | reverse complement strand
TGGTGGAGCCCATCAGCCAGGCGGCCGCTAACCAGCGCGCGGGGCGCTGCGGCCGTGTGGCCGACGGCATCTGCATCCGCCTGTACGACGAGAAGGACTTTGCGGGCCGTCCGCGCTTCACCGACCCCGAACTGCTGCGCAGCTCGCTGGCCGGCGTCATTCTGCGCATGAAATCCCTGGGCCTGGGCTCGGTGGACGAGTTCGACTTTCTGGAGGCACCAAGCAAGCGCGCGATTGCTGATGGCTGGCAGTTGCTGGCCGAACTGGGCGCCGTGGACGAGCAGCTCCATCTCACGCCCGTGGGGCGGTCGCTGGCCCGGCTGCCGCTGGACCCGCGCGTGGGCCGCATGATCCTGCGTGCCCACGAGCTGGGCGCGCTGGACGAGGTGCTGGTGGTGGCCGCGGCGCTGTCGGTGCAGGACGTGCGCGAGCGCCCCCTGAACGCCCAGACCCAGGCCGATCAGGCGCAGGCGAAGTTTCGCGACGAGCGCAGCGAGTTTTCGGGGCTCATCAAGTTGTGGCAATGGCTTGGCGAAGCGCGCGGCGGTGCGGCCCATGACGGCCAAGCCGCGCAACACAAGCTCAGCAACCGGCAGTACGAGCAATTGCTGCGCAGCCACTATCTGTCGCCCCGGCGCGTGCGCGAGTGGCGCGACATCCATTCGCAGCTGGTGCAGGTGGCGGCCGAGCAGGGCCTGAAGCCACGCAACCAACCCGCGATGTACGAGGCCATCCACCGTGCCATGCTGGCCGGCCTCCTGGGCAACATCGGCTTCAAGGCGCCCGAGGACGATCACTACCTGGGCGCCCGCGGCATCCGCTTTTTTCGGCACCCGGGCGCGCATCTGGCCAAGAAGAGCACGGGGCGCTGGATCGTGTGTGCCGAGCTGGTGGAAACCACGCGCCTGTTTGGGCGCGGCATCGCCCATGTCGAGCCCACTTGGATCGAGGACGCCGCGCCGCACCTGATCCGCCGCGAAACGCTCGACCCGCAGTGGGACGCGCGCAGCGGGCAGGTGATGGCCTTCGAGCGCGGCACCCTGTACGGCCTGCTGGTGTATTCGGGCCGCAAGGTGCGGTATGCGGGAGTCGACCCGGCGGCCGCACGCGAGATCTTCATCCGCCAGGCGTTGGTGGAGGCGCGCTGGGACACGGCGCCCCCCTTTCTGGCGGCCAACCGCAAGCTGGTGCGCCAGGTGGAAGAGCTGGAACACAAATCGCGCCGCCAGGACGTGCTGGTGGACGACGAGTTCATCTTCGCCTTCTATGACCAGCAGATCCCGCAGGACGTGTGCGACACGGCGGGCCTCACGCGGTGGTGGGAGGCCGAACGCGCGCGGCAGCCGCGCCAGCAGACCCCATTGTTGCAACTCACCCGCGACGAGCTCATGCGCCACGAGGCCGCGGGCATCACCACCGAGGCCTTTCCCAAACTGGTGCGCCTGGGCGGCGTGGATTGTGCGGCCACCTACCTGCACGAGCCCGGCGACAGTCGCGACGGCGTGACGGTGACGGTGCCGATCTTTGCGCTGAACCAGGTCAGCGAAGACCGGCTGGAGTGGCTGGTGCCCGGCATGCTGCAGGCCAAGATCCAGGCCCTGCTGAAAAGCCTGCCGCAGCGTCCGCGCTCGCGCTTTGTGCCGCTGCCCGACAGCGCCGCGCGCCTGGCCGCGCAGTTCAACGCGCCCGAGGTGTTTGGCGGCGGCTCGCTCATCGACGCGCTGGTGCGCCAGGCGCGCAGCGACACCAGCCTGGACATCAAGCGCACCGATTTCAAGCTCGACATGGTGGGCGCGCACCTGTTCATGAACCTGCGTGTGGTGGACGAACACGGCCGCCAGTTGGGCATGGGGCGCAGCCTGGCGGCGCTCAAATCGCAATGGGGCGAGCAGGCCCGTGGCGCCTTTGCAGCCCTGGCCGTGCTGCGCCGGGCCCAGGAGCCGTCCGACAATGCTTCCAACAGCCCTTCCACGACAAAATCCGATGCAAATGCGCCTGCAGCGAGCGTCCAATCGTCCAACAGTGCTATAAAAAGGGAAGTATCCGCCAACCCGGCATCACCCGCGCAGGACAGCACCACACGCCACACCCGCTGGGATTTTGGCGAGCTGCCCGAGCTGATGGAGGTGCGCAGGGGGGCCCAAAGCCTGGTGGGTTTTCCCGCGCTGATCGACGGCGGCGACGCCGTCACCATCGAGGTGTTTGACGAACCCGAAGTGGCCGCCGCGCGCCACCGCGCCGGCCTGCGCCGCCTGTTTGCCCTGCAGTTGCGCGACGCGCTGAAGTATCTGGACAAGAACCTGCCCGACGGCCAGGCCGTGGCGGCCAGCCTGATGGCGATGGGCCAGGCCGCTGGCGCATGGACGCCGGAGGCCATCCGTGCGCAGATTCTGGATGTGGCCATCGACCGCGCCTTTGCCATCGAACCCTGGCCCAGCGACGCAGCGGCCTTTGAAGCGCGTGTGGCGCAAGGGCGCCCGCGCCTGACCTTGGTGGCGGGCGAGGTGGCGCGTCTGGCCGCGCAGATCCTGACCGAGCTGGCCGCCGCCCAGCGCAAATTGCGCGACCTGGGCAGCAAGGCCGCCGCCAACCCCATCTGGGCGCAGGCACAGGCCGACGTGGCGCAGCAACTGCCGCGCCTGGTGCCCCCGGCCTTCCTGCTGCAAACGCCCTGGGCCCAGTTGCAGCATCTGCCGCGCTATCTGAAGGCCATCACCCTGCGCCTGGACAAGCTGCGCGCCGACGCTCCGCGCGACGCCCAGCGCCTGGCCGAGCTCAAGCCCCTGGAGCAACGCTATTGGCGCCTGCTGGCCGAACGCAAGGGCCAGGCCGACGCCCGGCTGGCCGACTACCGCTGGCTGCTCGAGGAACTGCGGGTGAGCTTCTTTGCGCAAGAGCTGCGCACCCCGCAGCCTGTGAGCGTCAAGCGCCTGGACAAGGTGTGGGAGCAGATCCAGCGCTGATGTTGACGGACTACAATTGCGTACACAATTGTTGCGGGAAGGCAAGCCATGGACTATGTGACCGTGCGTGAATTGCGCGAAAAATCCGGCGACGTCTGGCAGCGCGTTGAAGGGGGCGAAGAGTTCGTCATCACGCGCAACGGCAAGCCCTTTGCTCTGTTGGTACACACCGCCCCCCAGGCGGTTGAAGATACGCTGCGAGCCTTGCGCCTGAGCCGTCTGGGCGACACCGTGAAGGCCATTCAAGCCGACGCACAAGCGAAAGCCGCCCGTGGCGCCAGCCGACTGACCAGCGCCGCCATACAAGCTGAAATCAAGGCCGTGCGCCACCCGCATGCGCGCAGTCGTTGATACCAACATCCTGGTGTCGGGGCTTTTAAGCCCATCTGGCCCGCCGGCCCAGGTGCTGGCGGCGATCACCGCGGGCCGTTTGCGGTTGGTGGTGTGCGCGCAAATCGTGGCTGAATACCGCGCGGTTCTGGCGCGGCCGCGCTTGCGCATACGCCCTGGTCATGCGGCGGGCCTCGTGCAATTGTTGGAGCAGACCGCCGATTGGGTGGCCGTGCCGCCGTACACCGGTACACCCCTATTGCCCGATCCGGGTGATTGGCCCTTTGTCGCCGCCGCACGTTTTGCGGATTGCCCAGTGATCACAGGCAATCTCAAGCACTTTCCCGCCGCGCTGGGAGCGCAAGCGATGTCGGCGCGAGAATGGGTTTTGGCAAGCGGGTGGTAGCGCAGCACCGTCCATTACGATGTCGCGATCCAGACCCTGCAGCAACTCCCACCCCCATGCAACGCCGCCAGTTTTTTGAATGCTCGGCCTCCCGTGCCGCGGAGGTGGCAGGTCTTGCAGTTGTGGCCAGCAGCTTGTCGCCCGCGGTCTGGGCGGCCGATGCCCAACCCCGCGCCTATGCGCGGGTGCTGCTCACCAACGAGCGCGGCGACCCGTTCAAGGCGTCGTCGCTGCGGCCGCAAACCAACTACGTCTTTCACTACCCGTTTGAGGCCACGCCGGTCTTTTTGCTGGACCTGGGTCGTGTGGTGGGCAGCGCCCGGCTCAACACCCGCGACAAGGCCGGCTACACCTGGCCCGGTGGCGTGGGCGCGCAGCGCAGCATCGTCGCGTTTTCGGCCATCTGTGCGCACCACCTGGTCTACCCCACCAAGGACGTGAGTTTCATCAGCTTTCGCAGGGACCGCGCCAAGGCCGGCCAGGCCGATGGGCTGATCCATTGCTGCGCCGACCACAGCCAGTACGACCCCGCGCAAGGCGCCCAGGTGCTGGCCGGGCCCGCCACGCAGCCCCTGTGTGCCGTGCTGCTGGAGCACAACGCGCGCGCCGACACCTTGACGGCGTATGCCACCCTGGGCGGCGAGCTGTTTGACGATTTCTTTGCCAAGTACGCGGCCAAGCTCAGCCTGGAAACCGGCCCCGGTGCCCGACGTGCCGTGGCCAGCACCACGACCGTGCGGCTGCTGGAAACCTATTGCAAGAACACCATTCGGTGTTGAACCTGGATGAAAGATCACATGCCCATGGAACCCTCGCGCCCGGCGCTTGGCCGCTCGTGTTTTTCTGCTTCTTTGTCGGTCGCCGCGTTGGTGCTGCTGCTGCAGGCCGCGCCGGGTGTGGCGCATGCGCAAGCTCAAGCGCCGGCCCAGGCCCCGGCAGCGGCGCAGGAGGACGAGCTTTTTTCCAAGGCGTACATCGCCTGCATGACCAAGGCCGCCGGTGTCACCGTGGCCATGCGCGCGTGTATGGGCACCGAACTGAAGCTGCAGGACAAGCGCCTGAACGTTGCCTACCAAAAGCTGATGGGCCAGCAGCAGGCGGGCCTGAAGAACCAGTTGCTGGAGGCGCAGCGCGCGTGGTTGAAGTTTCGCGATCTCAATTGCGCGTATCACGCGGGCATGCAGGGCGGGACGATGAGCGCCGCCGTCAGCGACGATTGCCATCTGAGCAGCACGGCGGCTCGGGCGCGTGAGCTGGAAAGCGCGATTCAGTAGTTGCCTGGTTGTCTGGGCCGCTGTGCCCAGTGGTGCGTGCGGCCCCACCCCCACCGCCGCGCAGCGCGCCGGCAAGGCGGTCGCCCTTGGCGAC